>QMZD01000237.1 GCA_003662985.1 Archaeoglobales archaeon
CTCCCAGGCTGGAAGATGGTTATTGGAGGCTCAAAGCTGAATAAGGGGCTTGCCCAGAGGGCAATTGAAAAGGGGATAAACGTGATGGCAGGCTATGGAATGTCAGAAACCTGTCCATTGCTAACGGCCGCAAATCTTAAACCTGAGCTCGAGGAGGGAGAGGATAAAGTGGATTACCTCATAAAGACGGGATTTCCGGTACCCATGGTTTACGTCAGAGTTATTAAGGATGACTGGACGGACGTCAAGCCTGATGAGAAAGAGATGGGAGAAATCGTTGTCAGGGCTCCTTGGTTAACTCAAGCTTACTACAAGGACGAGGAGAAAACAAAAGAACTATGGGAAGGAGGATGGCTGCACACGGGCGATATTGCTGTTGTCGACAAGTACGGTTATCTTACGATCGTTGACAGAGTCAAGGACGTTATAAAGAGCGGAGGAGAGTGGATATCCTCACTGACATTAGAGAATCTTGCGAGTCTGCATCCCGCCGTACTTGAGGCTGCTGCAATCGGCATACCGGATGAAAAGTGGGGAGAGAGACCGATGCTGATACTCAAAGTAGACGACAAAGCTGGAGTGAGCGAAGACGATATCAGAAGACACATGGAGAAGTTCGTGGAAGAAGGGAAAATAACGAAGTGGGCGTTACCTGACAAGATCGTTTTCGTGGAGGAGATACCAAAAACGAGCGTTGGGAAAATAAACAAGAGAGTTCTGAAAGAAATGTTCCATTGATTTTTCATAATCATTTTTTCTGAAAGATTTATATCTCCTAAGAGTAACTTACTTCTTATGGGCCGCGGAGGTGTGGCTGCAATCGCTTTAATCCTCGGACTGATTTTTCTGCTTGCACTCTACTACATCATGATATACCTCAACCGATAAGGTAATGATTAATCTTACTATTTTTGAGAAGCTTCCAAAAAATTTATATGATTTCTGAGAAACTTCTCGATACTGAGATGTTATCAATACTGAAGCAACTGGCACTTATGGATGCCCATAAGAGGGTTGTGAAACTTAGCTCCAAAGAACTTGGAGAGAGAATTGACCAGAGTTTTCAAACCGCTGCAAGAAAGCTTAAGGAGCTGGAAGAAAACGGATACATTCTGAGAACTCTAGAAAAAGACGGACAGTACATTGTGATTACTGAGGAGGGAGAGAAGCTTCTTTATCGGGAGTACTTGGACTACAAAAGAATTTTCGAAGGGGTTGAAGAGATATTCATCAGAGGAAAGGTGATGAGCGGGGTTGGAGAAGGGAGATACTACGTTTCACTGGAAGGTTATCGAAAACAGTTCAGGGAGAAGCTGGGTTTTGATCCCTATCCCGGAACCCTCAATCTAAAGCTTCCCAAAGAGCAAGCTTATCTCAGAAGGAGAATTGACGAGGAAGAAGGCATAATGATTCATGGATTTAAGACTGAAGACAGAACATTTGGAGAAGTTAAGGCATTTAAGTGCCGAGTCAGGGGATTTGAGGGAGCTGTCGTTTTACCTCAAAGAACACATTACCCAAAGGATGTGCTTGAAGTCATTTCCCCCGTAAAGCTTCGGGACAAAATGAGTCTCAAAGATGGTGACTTTATCGAAGTGGAGGTGTTTCTATGATAGACGAAGCTTTAAAAGCGTTCAGGAGAGGAGAGCCCGTATTGCTTTACGATTTCGATCATCGCGAAGGCGAGACAGATATTGCTATTCCAGCTGTTAACGTAACACCCCAAGACGTTGCGATGATGAGAATCGATGGTGGAGGTTTGATCTGCGTCGCTTTGCATCCGATAGCGGCAGATAAATTGGGCATACCATTCATGCACGATATTCTCGCTGCGGCAAGCGAAAAATATCCGGAACTTCTGCCTTTGAGCAGGGGAAATGACATAAAGTACGACTCCCGATCCTCTTTTGCCCTCTGGATAAACCATAGAGATACGTTTACCGGAGTAACGGACATTGACCGATCCTTAACAATAAGGAGGCTTGGAGAAGTTGTTGATGTGGTGATGACAAACGGAGAGTTCGATCTTGCAAGCGAGTTTCGGTCTCCTGGACACGTTGCCGTTTTGAAGGCTGCAATAAATCTCACCTATGACAGGGTTGGCCAGACTGAACTCAGCGTAGCCCTTGCAGAAATGGCAGGGGTCTCTCCGGCTGTTGCTATCTGTGAGATGCTTGACGCATCAACAGGGAAGGCTCTAACGAAAGATAAAGCAATGGAATATGCAGAAGAGAAGGGAATACCATTTGTAGAAGGGAAAGAGATCGTTGAGCAGTACAGGGACTTCAAAGAAGTTAAAGTTAAGCTTTTTCTGTAAGCTCTTTCTGTAATTTTTCTGTATCTTTCTGTGATCCGTTTTGTTCCGATTCTCCGACTGATCACTTAATTAGGTTGATTGACAGCTAGCTCTCTGAAAGAATAGATGAAATTAGCTCTGCCATTTCAAGCTGTGAAGTTTCGGGAGTCCTCTTTACCTCAATCGGCTCCATGTCAAGACCCATAAAAAGTTCATTAAGCATCCTCTCTCCAGCTATCCCCTCGATGGCTTTGAGATACATGCCTGTGAAGAGCTTAACGAACTCCTCCACAACCTCGCTTTCCATCTCGAAATAGCATTGCTCCATAAGAAATTCTGCAAGTTCAGGCGGTGCCCTATACGCCATCCCGAGTTCAACACCCCATTTCGAGAAAATTCTGGATTTTATTGCAAGGCCCATTTTTTCAAGCTCATTGAAAAACCTTATAGCTTCGTCGTAGATGGCGAACAGGGTGATGAATCTCGATATCAACTGTAAAGGTGTTTGAACATCCTTTAACTCTTTGAAAAGAGACTTATCAGAAATATACAGGTTAGAAAGAATGTTCGGAGTTGTGTCACCCTTTAGAGATATCACAGAATCCGGTTCTCTTACCTTTAGGAACATGCCATCCTTCCGAAGAGTCCCAGAGGTCATTAGGAGAACCTTTCTCCTTCCGAATTTCTTGATTACCGTTTCAAGTTCAGTTAAGCTGTTTATGAGTTTGTGTTCAAACACACTTCTGGCGATCTCCCTTCCATCATCGGTGAGGTAGTTCATCCTTACCTTCGGATGGCTTGTTTTTGGATGGGAGAAGCCGTAGCCAAGGTTCTTGACTTTCTCAAGCAGTGGAATATCCGGTTCTATCTCCATTCTCACTCTCGTGTCCTTGGTATGGATGAAAACCTCCGGAAACTCTCTGTACACATAAAGGAGATACATCGAATTGAGGATTGCAAGGGCTTCCGTTTTATCTTCGAAGCTCTTAATGAACTCTTCGGTTATGTCGTAATCGATGATCTCCCTCGAGCTAACTTTAAACCTGAATTTGTTTTTGAAGAACTGAATGAAGTCTTCAGGATTACAGAACACAACTTTTTTTCCTCGAACCTCAATTTCTTCATCCTTATTGCCCTCTCCAATTGCGAAGTTAAGTTCATGCAGCTTGAACGTTATTCTCTTCAGTGCTAGCTCTTTATTCTCACAAACAGTTGCCGAAACCGAGAAACCACCTTTCCTACCCGTGATGAGGTCACCATAAGGCGTAAAAATCCTCTTTGTCCTCAAACCGGAGAGCTTGAATGTGAGCAGTATTTTGAACTTGTCAAAAGATATTCTTGACATCTCAATACCTCAGATGACCTTTGGAAAAAGGTTTTAAAATTGTTTTTGAAACCATTTTGAAACTATTTTAAACTTGCCAGAATTCGTTACCAATTTAAGTAAAGAAACTAAAAAGTTTGAAGTATACTTCAACATCCAGTTTGTTTCAAGGTAACCCGCTATACCTTTCCC
>QMZD01000238.1 GCA_003662985.1 Archaeoglobales archaeon
CTGAACTATGGTGTCGGCCCTAATGGAGCACAGATAATCGCTGCGGATCTCATCAGTACGAAGATCGAAGAGATAAAGGATGAAATCGAATACTATGACGTTCCCTATGTTTTGATAGACACACCCGGCCAGATGGAACTCTTCACTCTGAGAGAGAGCAGCAATTTGCTTGTCGATACTCTAGGGAAAGAAAGGAGTGTTATGGTCTATCTTTTCGATCCGGTTGTTGCTAAAACACCCTCCGGATTTCTTTCTCTTCTCTTCATGTGTTCGTCGGCAGTTTTCAAACTGAACATTCCTCAGATCCCGGTGCTTGCAAAGGCGGATGTTTTAAACGAGCAAGAAGTTGAAAGAATTTTAAGTTGGAGCATGGAGCCGGAGAACATCTACGAAAGCATCTGTCAAGCAATGGAAAAGAATATAAGCTCTGAACTGTTTTATCTTCTTCGGGATCTTGGTCTTTTTAGACCTTTGGTACCTGTATCGGCGTTGGATAATTTTGGGATAGAAGACATTTACGATGGGGTTCAGGAGCTTTTTTACGGTGGGGAAGACCTGGAAAAGGTTCTTTTCTAATAACTTAATTTTTATAACGAATTTTTATTACGAAATAACCCCGCTCAAGCTCCGAAAAATTTATAATCGTTACGCCTTGAATTTATAGGATGAAATCCAAGGGAGATGTACTGAGGGTTGTAAACCTCGGCTTGAAAGTAGACGGTAAAACCGTTCTTCAGAACGTTAATCTCTACATCAAGGAAGGAGAAACCTACGCTCTTTTTGGCCCAAATGGAAGTGGCAAATCATCACTCCTCTCAGCAATAATTGGAAATCCCACGTATAGGATTTCCAGTGGGAGAATAATATTCAAAGGACAAGAGGTTACCCCTCTTCCAACGGACGAGAGGATAAAGCTCGGCATGGGGATCGCCTTTCAAACTCCTCCGAGAGTTAGTGGAGTGAAACTGATCGATGTTTTGAGGTTCTGTGCGAAAATTGGAAACAGGAGTGAGGAAGAAATATACGAGTTCGCCAAAAAGCTAAAGCTGGAAGACCTCCTCAACCGACCAGTGAATCAGGGTTTCTCTGGTGGTGAGGTAAAGAGATCCGAGCTTTTGCAGCTTCTTTTACTTAACAGAGATTTTGTGATGTTTGATGAACCTGACAGCGGTGTCGATCTCGAGAACATTAGTTTGATAGGAGAAATTATAAGGGAGATTCTCCAAAGAGACACGGAAGCTGAGAAGAGGAAAAAATCGGGAATAATCATAACTCACACGGGTAACATCCTCAAGTATGTAGATGCGGATTACGGAGTCATTCTCTACAAAGGCAGGATTGCTTGTGTTGGGAATCCAGAGGATATACTTAACGAGATAAGCAAAAACGGTTATGAGGGGTGTATAAATAGATGTCTGAGGGAATTTCCAAATTTGAACAACTTGAAATAGAAAAACCAGAGGTAAAGAGTAGGCTTGAAAGTGTTGGTATCGAACTGGATCCTAGTAAAAGAGCCGCGAGCTTCGTTCAGGTAGACCAAGAAACAGCTACAGCCTCCTCTTTCCTCGAAAGTGTTGAAGTGATGAGTATAAAAGATGCACTTGAAAAGTATGAGTGGCTTGAAGACTATTACTGGAAAATAGTGGACAGAAACCAGGATGACTACACGAGAGAGGCTGATAGTAAAGACGTTAATGGTTATTTTATCAGATCTTTGCCTGGAAAAAAGGTGGATATTCCCGTAGAGGCTTGTTTGTATCTTAAAAAAGCAAAATCCAGACAAAAAGTACACAATATCATAATTGCAGAGGAGGGTTCGGAACTTAACATAATATCCGGATGCACGTCTCATCCCGGTGTCACATCCGGAATGCACCTTGGAATCTCTGAATTTTATGTAAAAAAGGATGCTAAGCTCACTTTCACTATGATCCATAGTTGGGCCTCGGATGTGGAAGTGAGGCCGAGAAGTGCAGCAGTTGTTGAAGAAAACGGCATTTTTATTAGTAACTACGTCTTAATGAACCCTGTTAAGCTAGTCCAGATGTATCCAACCGCATACGTTGAAAAAAGAGGTACAGCTATATTCAGCAGCATAATAGTCGCTCTTGAAAACTCGGTCGTGGATTCTGGAACCAGAGCGATCCTGAAAGGAGAAGGTAGCAGTGCTGAGATAGTTTCCAGAACGATAAGCAAAGGTGGTACTGTTATTGCGAGAGGCCACATTGCTGGAGAGGCTCCCGAAGTTAAAGGTCATCTGGAATGCAGAGGGCTAATGCTATCCGAGGAGGGCAAAATCCTTGCTATTCCGGAGCTTGAGGCAAAGTATCCTAATGTTGACCTAAGCCACGAGGCTGCAATCGGTAAAATTGCCGAGGAGGAGATATTCTACCTCCAGTCAAGGGGCATGTCGAAGGATGAAGCGATAGCCGCGATAATAAGGGGATTCCTTGAAGTTGACATAAAAGGGATTCCGGAAATACTTAAAAAAGAAATAGACAGGGCGATCAGCATGGTTGAAAAGGATTTATTCTAACTGTTTTAGCTTTATTAAAGAAACAAATCCACTTTAGTGCTGTTTCTCGACTATTTTTCGTATTTTCGGATTACTTTCTGTCGGTTATCACCCAAAAACAAGATGAGGACTAAAGAAACTTGATCTTAAGCTTTCCCTCCTTCTCCAGATTCCCAATATAGGTTAAAAAGTCGGTAACCGTCATGTTCAAATTTTTTGCTGCTTCACTTATAGTCATGCTTTTAACTTCCCTCAACCTCTTTATAGAATTCTGACTCTTTTTAGCCTCTTTAAGTCTGAAATGTTCGCAGATCTCCCCCATGCCTCCACAACTGGAGAAATACATGCAGAAAATACATGACATCAGATGAAAGTTTGGAAAAAATGAAATAAATCTTTCGGTTAAAATTAAAGTGATGAAAAGCGGAAAATACACGATACTCGTGCTTTTAATCTTCCTAATCATCGGATTGACAGCACCTCTTCTTTCAACTCCATTCAATCCCAATTTTAGTTCTGACCTTTCAAAGAAACCCACCAATGAAACCACAAACGTTGCCGTTGAAGAAGAGGAAAACGGATACGACACCAAGGCATCAGATCTGTTTTATGGGGTCGTCAGAAAAGTCTCAGAGATAAGGGGTTACGAGCCAGATGTGCCCCTCAAAATCGTGACAAGGGATTGGGTGGTGAAAAAATGGGGATCATCCTCCATAGATGAAGAGTCGCTCAAAGACGGAGAGGTGTTCTACAAATCTCTGCTTCTCGTGCCATCTGACTTCAGTTTTAAGGTTAGAAAAAACAAAGAGGTTGGGGGTTTCATGGCATTTTACTGGGAGAACAAGATTTATGTTGTAAAGGAGAACTTCGATCCCGACTCGGAGAACGCCGGTGAGGCTCTCGCTCATGAGCTTGAGCACGTCATCCAAGACATGTACTTCTCAATAAAGCACGATCGGAGCTTTGACGGAGATAAAGCTTACGGTGCGATTGTGGAGGGGGATGCGGTCCTCATGGGTTGGCTTTACGCTGGAAAAAAGATGGATGAAGAGGTTAAAAAAACGAATTCGAGCATAATCTGTAATGTAGAACCAAACAAAGGTTATGGGAAATACGAAGGAAACCTTAATTTTCTTTATTTCTTTCCGTATACTTTCGGAACCGAGTTCATAGCAAAGGCGTATCTTAAAGGAGGGTACAAAGCCGTGGATGAGATCCTAAGAAATCCTCCAGTTACAACGGAGCAGATTCTCCATCCGGAAAAGCGTAATGAAGGATTCGAGGAGGTAAAG
>QMZD01000239.1 GCA_003662985.1 Archaeoglobales archaeon
AGACAGTAAAGATGGTTGAGGAAAACGAGGAATATCTATTTAAGATCAGAGATGTTGGAGTGGGAAAGAAAAGCAGATTGAAGGTTGTTGCTGAGGTTGTTGATGCTACAAAGCTCAGTGAGGGGGAGCTGGTTGGGAGGATAAAATACTATGAGGAAAGCGGAGCGGACATAGTAGATTTGGGTTTACCGCTTGATGTCAAGGCTGAGGATGTTGAGCGAACGATTGAGATTGCAAGGGATTCAACTTCCCTGCCGTTAAGTATCGACACCTTTGACATCAAAGCGATCGAAGCTGGCGTTAATGCTAGAATTGACATGATTATGAGCTTCTCAACCAAAAATTTTGAGGCATTAGAGTTAATCGATGGCCAAGCTGTTGTCGTCGTTGAAAGGGATGTTAAAAAGCTCTTAGGACTTGTTGAAAAGGTTAAAGAGAGGACGGATAGGGTAATAGCTGATCCGGTTCTTGATCCACCGATGAGGCTTGCTGAGTCGATATTGAGATACCATGCGTTCAGAAAAGTCGATGCTGAAACTCCTCTCCTTTTTGGGATTGGAAATGTTACGGAACTTGTCGATTCGGATTCAATCGGAATAAATGCTATTCTTGCAATTCTGGCTGAGGAAGTGGGAGCAGACCTTCTTTTCACAACCGAAGCAAGCCCTAAAACGGCCGGATGTGTGAAAGAACTGGTTATCGCTTCGTACATGGCGAAAGGTGCGAAGCTCAGAAAAACATCACCCAAAGATCTTGGAATGGATTTACTCATACTTAAGGAAAAAGTTAAGCTTGAAAGTTGCCCACCTCCTGCAAACGCGTTAAAAGCTCAGGAGAGTGGAAAATTTATAAGAGATCCATTTGGCGACTTCAGAATTTGGGTGAGCGAGGGTAGGATTGTTTGCAGTCACGAGAACCTCACCGTAGTTGGTAAGACAGCGAAAGAGATCTATGACACAATCTTGGATCATAATCTTGTTTCCAGGCTGGATCATGCCTGCTATCTGGGAAAAGAGCTTATGAAAGCAGAAATCGCTCTCAGGCTTGGGAAGAACTATACTCAGGATCAGGATCTGGGCTTTGGGATCTATACGTCCGATTCTGGATATATTCCAGTACATTCTAGATCCAAAAAAGATTTAATCGAAAAATCCGAGTAAGCCTAATGACGGTTATCGTTGAAAGGGTTGAGAGCTACAAAAGTGTAGATAGGTTTGTTAAAAAGGTGTTTGACAATCTTGATTTGTTTGAAAACCTTAAAGAGCTTGGATTCTTATCGGTTGCTGATCTTCCTCAGAGGGTTGTGATAAAACCGAATTTTTTGAAATGGGCATCCTTGGAAAGCGGATGCACGACACATCCTGAAGTGGTTAAATCGATCGCTTCATTATTGAACGAACATGGAAAGGAGATTTTTATCGTGGAGGGGGGTTTCACAAAAGATGTGGCAGAGAGATATTTTGAAGAATACAGCCTCAAGCAGTATGGAGAATGTATAAACCTGAACACAACGGGGTTTGTTAATCTATCGATCAATGGAGAAAAACTTAGAAGCGTTAAAGTCTCTAAAAAAGCTGTGAAGCTAATCAAATCTGAAAATACCTTTTTTATAAGCGTTCCAAAACTTAAAGTTCACCATCTAACAAAGGTAACGATTTCGGTAAAGAATAACATGGGATTTCTGAAAAAACCCGCTATTAACATGCATTTGAGCATTAATCCCAAACTCCTCGATCTTTTGAAAATATTCAATCCCCATTTCATCTTTGTCGACGGCATAATAGGGGGAGAAAATTCAGAGGGTAACACGAAACCTGTAAAGCATGGAATTATGATCGGTGGAGATAACGCGATCGAAATCGATGCGGTTGGAGCATACCTGATGGGATTTGAGCCAGAGAAAATTGATTTCCTGAGAATTGGGAAGCGGAAAGGATACGGGGAAATTGAGTTGGAAAAGATAAATATTATAGGAGATGTGGAAAAATTCCGGAGGAAGTATAGAATGTCTACTCTAAAAAGGTTTTTAGGTAAACTAAGTATTTAATCAAAAATTTTTCAAATCCGCTTTTGCCAGCTCTTTCATCATCATTTAAAAATCAGAAAGTAATTAATAAATACATTCCATACTGCATTGCAGAGAATGAAAGGAAACGAGGAAAATAGTGTAGGAAAACTCAGCTTGGATATGCTGATAGGGTTATCCATCTTTCTCTTCGCATTCATATTTATCGCCCAGTTTCTACCCTCAGTTTTTGCAGATGCTAGGAGTGACATTTCTGTTTTCTCTGAGGCTTATAAAGTCAGCGTTTTGCTTACAGAAGACCCTGGAAGATGGATAAATAGGGCAAACCCAAGTGAGAAAGGCTTCCACTGGGAGACTGAATGGTACAAAGATAATATAAGCTTTAGACCGGGACTTGCTGTTGTAGGAAAAGCGGGTTTTATAAATTTAAATAAGCTAATGGAGTTTAAAAATGCGACTATAACATACGGTCTATCTTATGATAATGATTCTTGGATAAGGGACGTTTTTGGCCTTACGACCCCCTCAAACTCGTATCATGTAAATATTTCAATGCTCATACCTTTTTCAACCTCTTATCGGCAATACTTCTCGGTCAATGATAGTGGAGTTGAAATTTTTGCAATCGGGCCGCCAATTCCTGATAGAAAAGTCTCAAGGTACGAAAGACTTGTAAATCTTCCTAAAATTAACGATTTCTATGATCGATATTCTTTCACATCTCCGAATCCGATGAATGAAAATATAACCCAAACAACTCTAACTTTCCCGATTGGTGGGGCGATCATTTACATTAGTAACATCACTCAGTGTACGACTACATATTGGATTAAGATTAACGTTACATTAACCAATACAACCTCAGGAAACACGTCTACAACTGAGGTTTTCAAGCTTGAGAACGACAATTGCGATCCAGCAAACGTCTCGGCTGTAACCGGATATCATTCGATAACAAGGGAGCTAAATGAGGGGTATTGTGAACTCTACACAAATTTCACCGAAACGTATCAGGAATCACCAGACCAAACCAACGTTACCCTCCGGATCAAGAATCTTAATGGATTTGTCGAGTTATCCAGGGTAGGAGAAATTGTTGGAGATAGGATCGTGGTTAAACTTGTTGTAACGGTGTGGGAGGGTGGGTGATGCACAGAATGAGACAATCTCAGAGATTTCGAAGAGATGAGAAAGCTCAGGCATTTACTCTTGAAGGCATAACGGCAGCATTGCTAATTCTCATTGTTACATATACCCTTTTTGAAAGCTCTGTCGTTGTCTCACCGATATGGAGCGAGTATGGGGATATACAGCTCAAACAGCTTGGTTACGACATACTTCGCTCGCTCGATGTTCACAGAACGAATATGAATCTCTCTGCATGTCCCGATACACAAAATGTTACGAGGAATTCGTTGCAGTATATGTTAATCCAGTTGAATGCTTCAAATCCCCAGCCAAATAGGGATTTCCTGAATGCTCTGGATGCGATGCTAGATCCGTCAATTAAGAAAAGGGTTGAAGTTTACTGGGTAAATATGTCAAATAATAATACAATTGAGAGTCTAACGATAATTAACAACACACCAATACCCGATGCGGTGGGGGTTAGCAGAAGTATCGTGTTATACCCCTGTGAGATAACTCCTACATCGCCCTTCTATGGGAGTGTGAATGATACGGCGTTAGTCGTGGAAGTTAGGATGATTTTATGGTATGTTTGAGGTGTTAGTTATGGCGTCCTCAAAACTCAAGCGAAAAACTCCAAGGAAA
>QMZD01000240.1 GCA_003662985.1 Archaeoglobales archaeon
ATCTAACCACTTACTCTGGATACCGCATAACTCCATTCATTACTATCATTCACAATTGTATAGACATTATCTGATGACTGAAACTGGAGATTTCGAGTGTATTTGTTCCAATTTGCTTGGGTTTCTTCTCCATTTGCAAAAAATTGCATATCCTCTTATTGCTCTTGGGTCTTGGTTATCCACCTTTCTGCCACCACCTAATATTGTTTTTAGTTACCTATATGTAGGCAAATTTGGTAATTTTTTAGATAGAAAAATAGATAGAAAAAGTTATATAAGAAAGTACCTAAAAGTAGGATATGGTAGATGGGCAAACTACAAGCCTTACGAGAGCGAATAAAACAAGCCAATCCCTGAGGACAACAGTCCCGATGGGGATAATTAAACAGTTTGGTTTAAAAGAGGGAGATAAACTTTTATGGAGACTTGATGTAAAAGATAACAAATTGGTGATAGTTATTGAGCCTGTAAAGGTCGTAGAGGCTGAAGTTAGATGATTCCATAGGAAAACGAGGGGGGAGGGTTATGCGCAGCAATAATGTAAAAATGAAAGCCAATAAACTAACATTTAGACAATACATGGCGTTCTCTTTAATATATTCAAAATATTTGGCCGAGAACAAAATACCATCGATTTCTGAACTTAAAGAAGTTATAGGATTTAAAAGCGATAGAATGTTGAATATCACTTTGAATGCTCTTGAAAAGAAAGGTTTAATTGAATATAGGCAAGGGAAAATTAAAATTAAGGATGAGATCTTGAACTATTCAAACTTAATAGATCCTCTTATGGTTACTAAAAAATACCTAACGTACAATGAGATTAAAAAAGAAGTGAGCAAAATCACAGGTCATAGAACAAATTCCACAAAAAAATTCAACCCGAAACCTATACAACTAGAACTTTCAAATGATAAAGATTTAATAAAATACTTAAATAATGAAAAAGAGGTATTTCACAGATGGTATACGTTTCTTGAAGACTATCCACCATCCTTAGTATATGACAAACTGAAGGAGTTCGATGTCAAGAAAGGGAGTGTTGTACTTGACCCATTTGTGGGAAGTGGTACAACCCTAGTAACTTCCAAACTTTTTGGAATGAATGTGATAGGTATCGATGCAAATCCAGTTGCTGCATTTGTTTCGAAAGTAAAAATAACTTGGGATATCGATTTATCCAAATTGAAGGAATTTATAAATAAAATATTGGAGGATTATGAATGTGCTCTGCCACTACTTGAGAAAATAAGACTAAAAACGGATTTTACTGAATCAATGGGATTCATAGAGCTTCACCAATGGCTTAAACCTAGAGTTCAAAACGAAGTTGCATTTCTTAAAGAGAGAATATCTGAAATTGAGGACTCTCCTGAAAAAGACTTACTAAAATTAGCTTTAATTGAGGCGGCAGTTGAATCCTCAAATGTGTCTTTCTGTCCCGGAACATCTTTCTACCCCTTCAGAAAAAGACCAGCATTTATTGACTCTTTTAAAAAGAAATTAGAGATAGTTATAGAAGATTTGGTGGTGATACAAAAACTTAGAATGAATGACAAGCTTGGTGAAGTGGAGAGCGTTATATTCAACAATGATTGTAGGGAATCTACAAAATATATTGACAAGAGTAGTATAGACTTTATTCTGACATCACCACCTTATCCAAATGATTTAGAATATACAAGACAAACAAGATTGGAGATGTATTTACTCGATTATGTAAAAGATATTAAAGATGTAAGGAAAATCAAAAGGAGGATGGTTAAAGGTAGTACAAAGCTTATTTTTAAAGATAGTAACAGTGAGAAATATGTTAAAAAATTTAACAGTGTCCAGAAAGTTGCTAATCAAATTGCTAGAGCTTTACAAGACCGTAAATGGGGTTGGGATTATCCTAGGATGGTTAGGGAATACTTCGGGGACATGTATTTAGCATTAAAAGAATTCTATGAATTGTTAAAAGATGAAGGATATTGTCTGCTTGTTGTCGGTGATCAAACTTATAAGAAAGTTCTTATTCCTGTAGCTAAGATTTTATCAGAAATTGGTGAAGATATAGGCTACAGTACTCAAGAGATTCAACTTTACAGAATCAGAAGAAGTACTATACACAATATCCCACTTCCAGAAGAGATCCTAGTCTTAAGAAAATAACTACAACCTCAAAATAGGGGAATACCGCTCCATTTTTCTTTTAATTATTTCTTTAATTTGCGAATAATCCAATAACAGTTCCTCTTCTACTGCGAAAGCAAAGAGAATATCTATCCATCTACTTGAATAAACGTTATCTAAAATTAATTCATACTTACCTCTCTCTGAATTGTATTCTAATTTATATATAAAGAACAAAAATGTCTGTGTTGTATAATCTCTAATTTTTCTGTATCTAATTCTAAACTTTGAAACAAATATTTCCCATAGTTCATCCTGCATGATGGCTACATAAGGTTTCTTCCAATCATCAAATAATTGTCCTTTAAATATAAATTGTGGAATAAATCCTTTAAACGACGCTAGTGTGTTTAAGCCAAAACCATAATTTGTTTTTAATTGTCCAGATAAGAGATCTTCAATACCTGTTTTAAATTTCCCTGTACTTGTAGTAGAGTCTGCCTGAACCTCTACACCAATGAAATCAAAATCCTCATCCTCTAACACTAGTATCCAATCGATAGTTCCATAATTAAAACTATCACCAGAAGAAGTTCTAATTTGTAAACGAAGTTCATCATAGGCCCTAGCTCTTCTTTCTTCGCCCCAAATAAAATTTTTAACATCATTTAAAACTTTGTAATTTCTTTCATAAAACCTCCTAGGACAAATAATTCTCTTATAATCACCTACCCTTGCTGAACAATTACCATATCGTAACTCTCCTCTGTTCGGCTTTTCACACATTTCTATCCTCTCATCAAATGGACATTTATAATTCCTATTTAAAAAACGACTTTTTGCTGATTCACTTTCAAATATTTCCCCGAATGCCTCTAGTTGTATATTTACCATTTTAACGGTCTGAGTAATAAAAACATATAAAATTTACGAAAAAATCGAGTCTATTAAAATCTAGCTACGTTCACACAATCTGATTACTTCCCCATAAAACAAATTACACAAGCGTAGAAAATAAAACAATAGTACAGGTAAAAAGATCTTTAAATTAATCTTTATTCTCACAAAACTAAATTAACAGAAATATTCATTAGGCAAAATTCTGCTCGAGGTGAGAGAATGATTGAGCCAGTCTACATCGAGGTTCTTCGCAAAATCTATACCCGGCTAAAAGACAACGATGTGATCTGGGCGGTCACAGGCAGCCTCGGCTTTGCATTGCAGGGTGTGCCCGTTACAGTTCACGACATCGATATTCAAACCGATAAGTCTGGAGCCTACAAGATAGAGGAACTCTTTTCCGAATTCGTGACAAGTAAGGTTGTCCCTTCTTCCACAGAAAAAATCCGTTCCCATTTTGGCAAACTGATGATTGATGGAATCAAAGTTGAAATCATGGGAGACATCCAAAAACGGTGTGAGGATAGAAGCTGGGAGGCGGTTGATCTGAGCAAGTACAAAAGGGTTGTTGAGATACAGGGAATGCGAATACCAGTTCTATCTTTGGAATATGAATATCAGGCGTATCTGAGGCTGGGTAGAGTTGATAAAGCGGAAATGCTGAGGAAATGGTTGCAAAAAAGGGATGATCACGTCTAAATAATGGTGAAGTCCCAATTCTGTTTTCAGATTCTTCAAAACATAGGCATTAAGCCGACAATCAAACCCAGAAC
>QMZD01000241.1 GCA_003662985.1 Archaeoglobales archaeon
AGCTGGCCAGAGCGGGTGACTCGTAATCACCAGGTCGCGGGTTCAAATCCCGCCGGCGGCTTACCTTTTGAAATCTTAAACCCTTTCTTTAACCTTAAAAATTCCATAGCTCCTACCATTTTTTACTACTTATTTACTACTTATTTAAACGAAATTAGACCTAGGATTGTCATTCTCATTAGTCAAGAGGGTAATGATGTAATTACTCGAGATCGATTGGGAAGGTTAAAATGTCATGGGGTTCGATGAAAGTAGGAAGAGGTGATAGTTTGAAGAGACTGATACTAGCGATCGTGCTTCTGATCGCATTGGTTTTCAGTGGTTGCTCTTCTTCTGAGGCTCCCAAATCCACAGCAAAAGATCAGGACAGGGAGTTCATACAGTGGTATAAAAAACACTCCAGGCTCGTGATTGATGATTTTAGACAGATACGGATAGCCCTGGAGAGAGGTGACATCGATAATGCCGCAAGCTGGGCAAAACAGATGAAATCTGACACAGAAACCCCAAGATGCGACGAGTTTAAAGTCTCCACCAAGCTTGTTCCAGCCCAAACTCATTACAAGAGCTTTCTGGCATCTATGAATCAGGCTGCTGCAGGGCTGTTGGATTTCTTTGAAAATGGAAACTCAAAATCATTCGATACAGCTCTGGAACATTTAGAGACGGCCTTCAACCAACTAAACATGACTGAGTCATATATCCAAAAATACTGTGAGTCTCACGAATGCTGATCTTAAGGGATATAAGTAAAAGTACATTCTATCTACCTGAAAAAGAGTCTGTTAAAGTTATATGAAGGCAAGATATTCCCTCTGAATTGGTTGAGGTGTAATTTATATTTGGATCGGGATCTTCACAATCAAATATCCTACGTACTGTCAAAAATAAGAAAATACAAATTATGCATCCAGCATTAACCAGCTAAGATTAAAGGTATGTTTTCCCTTAAAAGAAGTAACATTAAGTTTACTGAAAAAGTGAATACATGCTACATTATACCGCTTTATTATAGGAACTTTAAGAAATCTTGAAAATTGCCCTAAAGTATTTTATACTACTATGGGGTTTTATTCCGTAATCGTTTTTTCTGTGGTGTAGGTGCTATGGATAAACCCTCCAAAGAAACTAAAAGAGATCCATGGAAAGAAAAAGCACGGCAAGAAATCCTTACTCATTTACAGGATCGAGCTTGGGTCAAACACTTCCTTGAGAAGCATGTATGGCTAACCCATAGGGCAGCTTACCCTTCTGTTGCAGGTTCTGCTTTCAGTGATATTTCTGATAAGATTAAAGAGAGACAATTCGACAGTGGTGTGAAATATGTTTTCGTTGATGAAAGACATTTAACCAAGGAATTTATGGAAAGAGTTGGAAGAATAAACAGCCATATAAGCAGTGAAAACCACTCCAAGACATTAGAAGTTCTGCTTGCACTCGCCCTAATAATTATTCAGAAAGAAATGGAGAGTTTCGAAGAATTTGATATCTACATGCAAAAACAGGTAGATGGCGGCAAGCCAGATTTTATAATAGATATGCCCTGCAAAGTAAAAATTTTCATTGATGCCAAAAATAGGCTTAGCAATTTCTCAGACTCAAATGTCGAAGAGATGCGAAAATATTCAGGAGCTAACACAGCTTTGATGGTAGTCCATCCATTTTTCTCTAGGAGCGCCCAAAGCAAATTGCAACAAAAGGGAGACTTTTACTGCAATGTAGGAAGGATCTATACCGGACACTATGGTGGAATCGAAGATGACTTCAGCAAGGAAGGACTTGAAAATGGAACTGTAGTTATTAAATGGGACACGATCAGGCTTTATCAAAAGTTGAGGGAAAACATCCGGTCGAAAAGATCAAAGCTTTACGATTTGGCAGAGAAAGTATTCAAAGAAGAAGCTCTGAACTACTTCCTTAAGAAGATTAGAGGAATTGTAAGGTTTGCCATCCTCAAACACCACTTTAAATTCCATGAAAGGTTGTTGGCTGAACAGATGGAATTAGGCATGAAATGTGCCCCCAATAAACAAGATGTAGAGCTTCTCAGGATGATTCCCCTAGTCTATTTCGAGTTTCTTTTTCGCCCGAAACAGGAGATGACTATCTCTTCAATAGCACAGAAGCTAACGAAGTATGAAGAGTTGAAGTACTACAATAAATTAGACTCAGAAAGAAGAAAAGAAATGGTAAGAAAGGCTTTAAGGTTTCTCCAAGGGAGAAGTTTCCTTAAGCTGAGGTCAAAGGATAAATGGTATGCAGATGATATTGAATCGCCCTACCCCACCGAAAGGGATATACTTGATGGTATTAAGGTTATAGATCTTCACTCTTTAGAATTCCAATAGAAATCCTAGTTTAGGTTTGTGTTGTGAGTACAACCAGACCATAGCTAACGTCCGTACTATCTGAAACTAAGTCTTCTCCAGTCTGAGGGTCATATATCCTGACTTTTAATACCTTGTTTCCACCAGACATCTTTTGGAAACTAACTGAGATCATCGTAACATCATCAAATTCGTATTTAGCTGGTGTGGTACCTTGAACGGATTTAGAAACTGATTTGGTCCCTTGGATAATCATTATTGAACCTTGGAATTTTATCCCTTGGTCACCTTCAACATACACTATTACATCTGGAAGTTTTGATGTAGGAATTGGTGTTGGGGTTGGTTTTGGTGTAGAAGTGGGTGTAGTTTTGAGAGTTGTGGAAATCAAGATACAATCTTTTAACGTTACGAATATAAACCTTCCATCACATTTACATTGGACTGTTACAATATCCCCTTTTGAAAGGTTTATAAGTTGCTTTTCATATTTCTTATCAAAATAAGCCTTACATCCGTAATTAAGTGAGATGAACGGTTGTTTCAGTATATCCTTACTTACAGAATCGATCTCACCAGTAACTGTGATGATTTTACCTTTATACTTTTCATCTGCAGCAATTTCGTTTGAGTCATAATCGGAAATAAGTTTTTTCGCAGTTACAGAAATAATGGATTCTGGTGTAGAAGTAGAAATAGGAGTAGAAGTAGGAGTAGAGGTTTGTTGCGTTTGTTGTGGTTTTGTAGAGACCTCTGAAGAACAGCCGATAATCGAGACTGCCAGTAATATTATCACAAACACAAACATACCCTTTTTTAGAATCATAATTAACACCTGTACTAATTTTCCTGAATGTAGTAATTGTAGTGGATATATAAATTTAATCCTACTTTTCCTGAAAACAGGGTAAAAATGGAAAAGATGTTAGATATTGTTGTGGTCACTAGGAAGTTTCAGGTGACTTTGACAAAAGAAGTTAGGAATAGATTGGAAATTAAAGAAGGAGATAAGATTGTGTTTGTTGAAAAGGATGGAGAGATTGTTATTCGCAAATGTTAATCTAGTCCGGTAAATCTAGGAAAATCCTTAAACAAAAATACAATTGAGGTTTAAGGCTAATGAAAATATTAGAGAGAAAAAGGTAGGAAGGTTTAGAATCCTTTATCCCATTGATAAGAAAAGGAAAAATTTTGATAAGATAATTGGGTGGAAGAATGTATGAACAAGTGTATTAACCTGACAATTCAAAAATATGTTAATAATGGGGAACGACCTTAAAATTAAACTTTAAATCATCTTTTTCCTTGGGATCTTTTCCAATCAGCAAATTCCGGCTCCCTTCTCTCCAATACAGCCTTCAAACCCTCTTCAAAATCATCATTTAGCATTGTTTCAAATGTATGGCCCATTTCAATTTCAAGATGCTTTTCCAAGGTA
>QMZD01000242.1 GCA_003662985.1 Archaeoglobales archaeon
GTACATAGATGCTGTAGAGATCGATGTAAAGGAATTCGAGGATTACCACGAATTGAGAAAGGAGTTGGGGGAGGAGTTGAGGAAAATGGCCAGAGAGTTGAGAGAATGAAATTCGTCGATGCGAATGTTCTCCTTTATGCCATCTTAAGACCCAAAAGAAAGCTAACTGAAAGGGAAATGGAGATAAAAGAGGCCGCAAAAAGAATACTTGAAAGGATAAACGATGGTGAAGAAGTACTAACCTCTGTCGTGCATCTGAGTGAGGTTGCCAAGGTTTTGGAGGATGTTGCTGGCCTAGCTTTTTCCATCTCCTTCCTGAAAGATTTGATGCTAAAGAAAAACGTTGTTGTGGAAGATGTCGACAGGAATGAGTACTTCGAAAGTATCTTGCTTGCGGGCGAGAAAGGAATCGGTATCAACGATGCACTCGCTTATGTTATAATGAGGAGGAAAGGGATTGAAGAGATCTACACCTTCGACAAACACTTCAGAAATTTAGATGTTCACGTTTCGGTTTAGTTTAACTTAAATCAAGCTACCAGCAAACCCTTTCATATATTCCGGCTTCTTTCCTTGCTTTTTAAATTCTCCTGCCACCAATAACGATTTTATCGCTGTAATCCAAAAAGAGTGGCCTTTTTCGGCTCATCCCTTAGAGGGGAGATGAAAGATAGCAGTGATGTGGATATACTCGTTAGAATAGATGAAAACGTAAAGTCTGCTGGATTTTGTCAGAATCAAACTTGAGCTGGAGGAAGGTTAGGAAAAAGAGTTGATCTGGTTGAGTATGATACGATAAAACCAAGGCTAAGAGATAGAATATTGAAGGAGCAAGGTGATATTTTGAAAAAATGATAACATACTGCGTTTGTCTCGAGTTATCTCGAGTCATGATGTAACAATTTAACAATTTAAACTCGGGAAAATAGGAGGAAAATGATTTTAAGCCCGAAAATTTAAATCATCTCATGGAAGAAAAAATAGAGGCCATATTCGATAGCGTAGCTATCCCTCTTAAAAAGCTGAACATCCCGGAAAAGTCGAAGATAACCCTTAGAATAGAAAAAACAGAAAAGATAGATAACCTAGGGTTCTATTCGTATACGAAACTGCTCAGAGAGGGTGAGGATGCAGAAAATTTATTCGAATTTTGAACCCGCTTCTTAGTCCTTGAATTGCCTTTTACGGATTTATTAGGGAGAAAACTAAGGCCTGTAGCTGTAATCAGTTCAGGTTGTTATCGTCGGTCACACTTTAGATGAAAGGAGAACGAAAGAATACATAATTTTTGATGATTCGGGACATCACATGAGCGAGTGGCTTGTGGGGATGAATGTTGAGTATTTCGGGTATAAAGTTCCAAAAGACAATTTCTTAAGCGCTTTAGAAGCCCAAGAAGAAATATTCCTGATCGATTTTGAATTCGATAGGCAGTATTTTCCTCTTGAGAGCATTATAGCTTTACTGTCCAACATCGATGTCAAAATAAATGACTTCGACTCTGGAGATTACTGCAGGATTTTCCTCATCGATTCTAATGATTTCAAAAAATTTTGTAAGTATAACCTGCGCTTAAAAGATATGGACAAAGTCAATCTACCCCATTACATTTGGTTAGTTGAGGTATATTCGAACTTTGAACTCACTTCTCTTCTGATACTCGACGCCTCTGCGCATAAACTTGATTTTATGGGATCCATCTTGGCCATATGGCACGGAAATCAGTTAAATATATATCGGTAGAAGAAAACAGGTTAGTAAGGGAGTTGAGTTCGGGGTAATACCCTCTCTGGTAGAAATAGAGGGGTGAAAAAATGTCCAAGAAAAGGATCAATGAGTTAATCTCACTGTCCTATGAGGAGCTTAAAGAGTACATAGAAACAAATCGGGAATTTATGTACTTGACATTGGAGGAAGAAAGAGAAAGGGATAGAAAGACAATGGAAAGGGGTGGCCAGTACTGGATTAATTCGTAAAAATTCGTAAAATACGTACTGAATTTTTAATTTTTATATTATTGAGTCTCACATAGATTATAAACCCCCCCTGTTTGGAGAGGTTTTTACCCCCAAGTTTTACGAAAAGGTAATCCTCCCCTCAAAGTCCTGAACTCTTTATCAAATAGTGAAGGTTTTCTCCTCTTCGTGAGCCAATGACACAACATAGTTTATGAGACAGTCAGAAGGCCTGAAAGCGTAAAGAAGCTAGAGATTGACCTCGGAAGGGATCCATGCGAGGTATGCTATGGAAGGTGAAAAGGGAAACAAAATGGTCGATAAACTCGCAAAACCCATGGGTTACCATTGGTATAACCAAATATAACCTTTCCGGTAAAAGGATAATTAATGGATTAATGGATTAATGGATTAATTGATTAATTGATTAATTGATGCAATCCAGATACTCCAAAAACAGCCAGAACATCTCTTCAACAACATTCTCTGGTTGTTTTTCAACCTTCGTTTTCTCTCCGTTCATGCATTTATAGACTGCCAGAGGGAACTCTGAGAGTTGTGTTGGATTAATTGGAGAAAGATCAATTTCTACGCCTACAAGTTTTTCAAAGGCAGCCAGGGCAACCATTGCCTCGTTTTTCAATTTCTCATCACCAAATTCGATGACCGTTTGCAGATCAAAGAATGGATTTATTAGTTCTCCTTTTTTAATGTTTGATACGGCAATTGCTGCAGAAACTAGGAACATTTCTGGAGAGTTCCTGATCATGGCAAGAGTTCTTTGTGGTAAATAGCCAAGATCTGGAAGGCGATGCGAGTACTTTAGAGACCCCTCAAGGCACTCTTCAGCCTCATCGAATCTGGCTGTAACGAAGTAGAGTTCACCCAAGCTGTAAAGGATCGTGGCATACTGTGATTCATGCACGGAATCCTTTTTCTTTAGCTCTTCATAGATATCAAGAGCCTCCCTGAAGTATTTTTCAGCCTCATCGAATCTATCTTTTTTGTAGAGAGCGTTACCCAGGCTGTGAAGAACCGTGGCGTAATCTGGCTCATATACAGATGGATGTTCCTCTCTCAATCTTTTATATACCTTAAAAGCTTCATTGTAGCAAACCTCAGCCTCATCGAATGCATCTATACTGTAGTAGAGATTACCTAACTCGTGGAGGGTCACAGCATAGTTTTGCTCATATGATGGATCTTTCTCTCTCAATTGTTTGAAGATCTCGATAGCCTCTTTAAAATACTCTTCAGCCTCATCGAATCGGGCTGTGGCCCGGTAGAGGGTGGCTAAACTGCCAAGAGTTGTGGCATAGTGTGGTTCATGTATTGAATCTTTCCTCTTTAGCTCTTCATAGATATCAAGAGCCTCCCTGAAGTATTTTTCAGCCTCGTCAAACGTGTTTATACTGTAGTAGAGACCACCCAAATTATGGAGAACCATGGCGTAATATGAGTCATGAGATGGATCTTTCCTCTTTAGCTCTTCATAGATATCAACAGCCTCCCTGAAGTATTTTTCAGCCTCGTCAAACATGTTTAGACAGTGGTAGAGACTACCCAGACTGTTAAGAACCACAGCATAGTAGGGCTCACAGGCAGAATTCTTCTCCCTGTATTCCCTGAAAATCTCAAGAGCCTCCAAGTAGTAACCCTCACTTTTACCGAGTTTATCCGTAGCGTAGTAGAGAAGACCCAAGCTGTGCAAACTTATACCATAAGCTGGCTCATATGCAGTATCTTTTTCCTTCAGTCTTCTCCTTACTTCAAGAGCCTCTTTAAAATACCCTTCAGCCTCA
>QMZD01000243.1 GCA_003662985.1 Archaeoglobales archaeon
GTGACGAATCGTTCGAAAGGAATATCGAATTTATCGAGAAAAGCGATGCCGTTATACTCTCAAACCTCATCGTCGGAAAGGGAAATCTAAGAAATCTTGAGGCTGCTTTGTACGCTGCAAAACTTGGAAAGCTTTTTGTTGTTGAGGAGGAGGATTTCAATAAAAGGAATTTTGCTGGAGACGAAGCATTAAAGATTTACAATGAAATCAGCTCGAAAATATCTTCCGAAAGAAAAATAAAGTCAAACCAAGTTATCTCGGCGCTATCATTCATCTAAATGGAGACGAAAAAACTCTGATGAATTCAAGAGTCAATATTTAAGGATTTCTTCGAGTTTCTCTAAATCAATGTTCCTCTTAAAGATTTCAACCAGCTTATCTTTTTTTTGCTCGCTGATTTCCTCTCGCATAATTTGTGAGATCTTTTCTACCGCAGTCAATGTATCGCTCTCCGTTAATATTATGCAAACTCCAAGCTCTTCAGCTCTTTTCACGATTATCTGTGGGGGTTCAAAATTGCCTGTAAGGATCAGGCACTTGATACCCGTGTCCAAAGCAAGTTTTTGGAGATCAACTCTATCACCACCAGTCACCAATCCAGCGTTTTTTACTTTTTCAAGCCACCTTATTGCACAGGAGGGAGACATCGCACCGACCAACATTTCTTCCATAATAAAATTCTCATCGGGTTTAGTCAAAAAAACACCATCGAGGTAATCTCTTACGGATTTTATATACGTTCCTCCCAAGAACTTATCGTAGGGTATCAAGCCTACGATATTCAAATCCGATTTATCCACTCCTTCTCTGATGTTTTCCATCTCATTTTCTGGTATCTCATTGATGATTATTGCTTTGATGTTCGATAAGACCCTGGAAGCCAAGGTTATCTCGTCAAAAACGTCTTCTACATACCTTGCGATGAGTATGGTTTTATCAACTTCGATTGAAGTATCACCTTCATTTTTGGTTAACCCAATTTTATATTTCTTACCACCTTCGATGAACGTCAACGTTTCCCCCTCATCTGACTCTATAAATTTCTTCTCCAACTCAGACATTCCGGAGGGTTTCTCATATCTGAATCGAATTCCCAGAACTTGCGAAATTACGTAAATAAATGATGTCTTACCTACCCTGTAATCAGTGGCTGAAACTAGTATTCTCAGATTTCCAACCATATTATAACAACGTCAATGTTAAAATAAAAGTTTTAGGGTTATTGCCAACTTTACCTTCAGCCAATCTCTCTAAGAACTTCTTTTTTCAAAAACCTAAGGCTACGATGATTTAACCGGAAGGCATTCAGAGCTACGAACTTGTAAACAAATCTCATTGTGTGGCGATGCAGTTTCTGCGAACTCATGGCTACTTGAGGATTCCCAATTTGATGAGTTTGACAGCCCTAGGCTCTTCCACCTCCCTAGTAAGCCCATCAATTTAGTCTTTCAACCTTAGTTTTTGTCTCATTCTTAAGATTCTTTTAACTGATGTTTAGAGTACCCGAGCAAACATGAGAAGACGTCCCAAAACTAGGGTTAGTTTTACACAAAGCATCCTCTGGCCAAAGAACTTTGTCTGATCTCCCAGACTGATCCAGACGTACATTACCCAAGTTTTTGGATTTGAAGCATTAGCCGTGACAGGTTTAAGCTATCGACGGTAAACCTAAAACGCCAAGGTGGGAAAGTAAACCTAAAAGTTATATACCACCGTAATGGTATGTAGCAAAGAATGAAAAGCATTCTCAGAATTAGAAATGCTTTTAGAATAGGTTATCTATGGAAGTGGAACTTAATCGGGATAACTGTAGGAATAATCGCAGGTTTTGGTGCGATAATTTTCTACACATTACTTGAATATTCTACATACCTTTTTTTAGGTCTTGGAGCTGGATTCTTCCCACCAAGATCGGGAATAGCTGAACAGAGCTGGATAGCTCCGGAAAACCCCTTGATGGTAATTGCTGTAATAACCCTTGGCGGGTTGGCATGTGGACTGCTTGTATATTCTTTTGCCCCGGAAGCAGAAGGCCATGGAACGGATGCAGCAATAAAAGCATTTCACAAGGAAGGAGGAAAAGTTAGAGCCAGGATCCCATTGATAAAAACAATTGCATCAGCCATAACAATCGGATCTGGCGGTAGTGCGGGTAGAGAGGGGCCAACCGCTCAGATTTCAGCTGGATACGGTTCGATTGCTGCGGATCTTCTAAAACTGGACCCAAGGGATAGGAGGTTAGCTCTTGCCGTAGGCATAGGGGCAGGAATAGGAAGTATTTTCAAAGCTCCACTTGGAGGGGCTATTTTAGGTACTGAGATTCTTTACAAGCGAGATTTTGAAGTTGAGGCTTTGATGCCCGGATTGATAGCATCTGTGATAGGGTATGTAATTTTCTGTACGTATGATGGATACAAACCCGTGTTCATGTTCCCAGAGGTTCATATCTCTGCTTTTCAGATTCCGTTTTTTATGCTCGAGGGCATTATCTGTGGAGTTTTTGGGCTCGTTTATGTGTTCTCATTTTACAAGACTCACGATCTGTTCTCACGGATATTCAATAGGACTGGCCTTCCTCAACATCTAAAACCGGCTGTAGGCGCGTTTATAACCGGTATAGTTGTTGTCCTGGTAGCCTATCTGTTTAATCCAGCTGCAGGATACGGTGCGTTGGGCATGGGTTACGGATTTCTGCAGCTTGCAATGTTTAACCTGATTCCTCTGGAAGTTATGCTGGTGCTTGCGATTGTTAAAATAATAGCCACCTCTCTAACCATAGGTTCTGGAGGAAGTGGTGGCGTCTTTGCACCCGGTTTGGTAATAGGTGGTATGATCGGAGGTGCTATCGGCCTTCTCTTTCACCTACTCTTCCCGAGTATAATTCCGATAGACGTCGTTCCCGCATTTGTTGCAATAGGGATGATAGCACTGTTCGGTGGGATATCAAAGGCGCCAATCTCAGTTCTCATTATGATTAGCGAAATGACTAAAAATTACGAGCTTTTATTCCCTGGAATGGCAGCAGTGGCTCTTGCCTATATGATAACGGGAGACCACACGATATACATCGAACAAGTGAATACCAAAGCCGACAGTCCAGCTCATAGAGAAGAGATGTCCGTCGATATCCTTCAAAATATAGAAGTTAGAGAGGCAATGATTCCCGCTGAAAGGATTTTAACTGTAAGCCCTGACAATACAATCCCGGAAATTCTAGATTTAATTGAAAAAACCGGACATGTGGGTTTTCCAGTACTTGAGGATGGGAGACTAGTAGGTATCATAACATTCCAAGATGCGGGAAGGGTTCCAAGCGAGGATAGGAGTAAAACCAAGGTGGCTGACGTTATGAGCAGGGATATCGTGGTGGTTTATCCGGATGAGAATCTCGAGGAGGCGTTGATCAAACTGATCCAAAAGGATATTGGAAGATTACCTGTGGTGGAGAGACACAATGAGAAAAAATTGGTCGGATTGATAACGAGAAGTGACATAATGAAGGCCCATGCAAGAGAGGTTGTAAGGGTAACTGAATGATGAATAAGTGACTCAAATTCATCTGCCTTAAAGATTATAATGTAATAACATAATAATATTGTGATTACAATATTGCTCTTTTTCATTCCAATTAATTTCTCAGATCCAGATACATATCGTACTCGAGATAAGGATCCACCACTTTAAACCCCAACTTCTTGTAAACATGGATTGCCCTGACGTTTGTTCTCTCTGTCACAAGCATCATACCCTTGTA
>QMZD01000244.1 GCA_003662985.1 Archaeoglobales archaeon
ATTTATTGGAAGGAACTGAGTTATGGGAAGCCGAAGACTTGAAACCAAAAGTAACTTTAGGAGAAAGAACGATTGTGGAGTATTACACTCTCTGTGGACTCTATCGATGGAGGATTTTTAAGCATAAGGATTTGTTTACCGACTACCGAATTATCCCCCAGGTAATGCTGATGACAGAAGGTGGGAAAGGATACGTTCCTTGAAGATTAAAGTATGAGTTAAAAAATTAAAAATTCACCTTATCTTTTCCTTTCAACCCAAGAATCTTTCTCGCCTCATCAGGAGTTGCCGGTTCTCTCCCAAGTTCTCTCGCTATCCTCACCATTTTTTCGACCATCTCGGCATTGCTCTTTGCAAGCCTACCCTTTCCTAAATAGAGGTTGTCTTCCATTCCAACCCTGACGTGTCCCCCAAGAATTAGTCCTGCCGTACAAAGGCCGAATTCAAATCTACCTGCCCCAATAACCGACCACGTAAAATTACCGCCAAAAAGTCTGTCTGCAGTCCTCTTCATATGCATCAGATCCTCGAGGTGTGTCCCTATACCACCAAGAATCCCGTGAACGAATTGGATGTGTAAAGGTGGCTTAAGAACGCCTGTGCTAAGAAGGTATGCAGCATTGTAAATATGGCCGACATCATAGCATTCAAGCTCTGGCTTTGTTTCATTTTCATAAAAAGTCTTGGCAATATGTTCCAGATCTTTAAACGTGTTTCTGAAGATGAAATCCCTAGACATTTCAAGATACTGCTTTTCCCAGTCGAACTTGAACTCCTTGTATTTTTCAATCAAGTGATGAAGAGCGAAATTCATCGAACCCATGTTAAATGATGCGATCTCTGGCTTTAATTCCGGTACAACCCTGATTCTTTCCTCAACAGTCATCCCTAAACCGCCCCCCGTGGTTGGACAGATTACGACATCGCTTTTCTCCTTAATTCTGGATAGAATCTCTCGAAAAACGTTCACATCTGATGTGGGTATCCCAGTCTTTGGATCCCTGGCGTGGATGTGCACGATTGCTGCTCCGGCCTCAGCAGCCTTAACTGCTTCCTCCGCTATTTCTTCAGGCTTAAGTGGAAGATACGGAGACATAGTGGGTGTATGAATGGCCCCTGTTACGGCACATGTTATAATTATCTTATTCTCGTTCTTCATCTACCTCACCTTCCTAACCTTCCCAACTTCCTAACCTTCCTAACTTTATTCCTCAAAAATCGCAACCACCCTTGCAGGCCCAGCACTGGCCTTATATATTTTAAACGGAAATGCCGCCACTTTGAAACCAAAAGGCTTTGGTAATTGATCCAGATTGGCAAGCTTCTCGATATGGAGATACTCTTTCTCAATTCCAACGAAATGCGCCGGCCATATATATCTGCCATCTCCCGTTCTCTTATAATCCTCCGCCATCGCCCTAAATGACCTATCCAAGCTATATGCATCGATTCCTATAAGTTTAACACCCTGATTAACGATCCATTTTACCGCATCATACGTTAAGCCGGGATTGTCGAAGTACTCGGGCGTACCTGCCTTCTTGTCCCATCCCGTCATTATCAAAACTATGTCGCCTTGCTTCAAAGTATAGTCCAATTTGTTAAGGGCCTCTTTTACGTCATCTTCCGTTATTGCCTCTCCAGCTTTCTTGTCCCTAAAATCGAGAACCACGCCATCGCCATAGAAGTATTCCAGGGGAATCTCATCTATAGTCCTAGCCCTTCTGCCTTCAGAAAGTGGCGAATAATGCCAAGGTGCATCAACATGGGTTCCGGAATGGGTAATCATATGTAACTCTTCTATCGCCCAACCTAAACCCTCGCTGTAAACCAGATCGTCTAAATTCACTCCAAAAAACTTTTTCATGTCCATAGCCCCTTCCTGGTGTGTTTTGTACACAACCTTAGGCCTAAAACCTTCCGGATCCGCGGGGTCCTCATCCAAAAGCAGATGGCTTAAATCAAAAATTTTCAAACCCATTTTATCTACCTCCTTCCGTTTTTCTATTCCTTAACTCCCAAACCTCCCAAACTTTATCAATAAATCCAGAAAAACCTCCTTTCATGAACTTGGCAACCAGAATCACGCTTATTCCCAAGACTATGAGGTACAGCTGACTCGCAATCCTTATGAGCTGCTCAGAAAGGTAAACGAGAAGTCCCGAAGCTATAATGGAACCGAGAATATTTCCCGAGCCGCCTAAAAGACCAATTACGAGGACTTGAATTGAGATCATCGGATTAAAAACAAGGTCGGGATCGATATAAGCCAGATACCATGCAGCAATTGATCCAACCAATCCTTGGATGACGGATGCAATCGTAAAAAAAGCGATCTTGTATTTTAAAGTATTTACCCCCGCAACCTTCGCGAGTTCTTCATCCTCTCTGATGTAATCTATTACAATTCTGAATTTTGGTATAGTGGTCGTGTAGAAAAGCAATCCAGCGAACATAAGAAGTATACAGAGTAAGCCCAAGGTTTCGATTGTTGGCAGAGGTTTGGTTATAACCTTCCCCACAAAACCTGTGTAGTTGATTTCAGAATAAAGGAAAATTTGCCTTAGAGCCTCGGCAGAGGCAAAAGTGGCAAAGATGAAGAATATCCCAGCCAGTCTCATCGTGGCATACCCCACAACGATTGCGATGAAAGCTATAATCGGGATGGGGAGGAGGACATCCAACGAATACGGCAGGGATGGATACCACTTTGTCAGATAAACGAAGATGTATGCTCCCGCTCCATAAAACGCTGCAGAACCGAGGGAAACGTAACCCATTTTGAATATTACAATCCAAGAGAGCGACAAACCGGCATATATGAGGAATAAGACCGTTATTCTCTGATAAGACGGAGACATGACTAATGAAGCTAAAAATACGATTGTTGGTACCAAGAATACCGGTATTAACGCCTGGTTCAAGATTTTAGACGCCAAAATAAACCCTCCTCACATCTTCCATACTCTCCAGCTCGTCGATCTTGCCCCTGAAGGTGAATTCATGGTTGATTATGAAGTAAACCTGGTCGATGATTTCCCTAAAATCAAGAGCAGTCGAAATACCCTGTTCAGATATGATTATAGAGGTGCCCGTCTCTTTGATTTTTCTGAAAGAGTTATAAATTGATTCAACAACTTTCGGTGCTAGACCGAAAGATGGTTCATCCAAAAGGAGTATCTTGGGTGTTGCAGCCAATCCCCTCGCTATTGCAAGCATTTTTTGCTCTCCTCCACTCAAAGTTCCCGCTACCTGAGTTCTTCTCTCCTTTAAAACTGGAAAGAGATCGTATATCTCACTCAAGATCTCTTTTCTGGAAACTCCCTTCTTGCCAACGTATAGACCCAATCTGAGGTTTTCCTCAACCGTAAGTTCAGGAAAGTTGGCCTTTCCACTTGGAACAAGAACTACACCCTTCTTTATTACTTCACTTGTCGGAAGTTGGGAGACGTCCTCTCCATCGAGTATCACCTTGCAAAGAGCCGGTTTTATTCCACCAGAAATCATTTTTAGGAAAGTCGTCTTACCCGCTCCATTTGGACCTATAATCATAGAAATCCCACCTTCGATTTCAAACTCAAAGTTAGAAGTGAAGTTGCAACTAGTTACTTTGAGCAATTCCACCACCTCTAATAGATGATTTTCCCAAATAAGCCTCTATAACATCCTCGTTACTCAAGATTTCTTGCGGTGAACCTTCAGCAAGTTTTTCACCCCAGTTCAAA
>QMZD01000245.1 GCA_003662985.1 Archaeoglobales archaeon
CGTGTAAACCATGCCTGGAATTGCAAAGAAGAATGACATACTGAAGTTGCCCCATGCATTTGCCAAGCTGAACTCGCCGTTCTCGATGAAAAAGGGTTTAATTTCTGCAACAGTAAGTGAGCCACCTTTTGGTTGAACTATACGAACTATGCCCAACAGTATTCTAATGAAATCGTTGGAGAGTAAGGAGACCGCCCCAACTACAACGAGTGTTAGGAGAATCACCAATAAACTGAACGTATATTCCTCTTTTATCCCAAGACGTCTAAAAACTCTTTTCTCATCTAAGATGTACAGGTAAGTTAGTAAGACCGATATAGATATCACCGCCAACAATACGAGGGCAGGAAAGGGGTTATACCTATTCGTCGTTAGAAAAGGATGTTTAAAAGCAAATGGCAGATAAACCAGTATCCCTACAATAGAAGCGAATATGATTGTTCGCGATAGACTTTTAAGATCGACCTCCAACCAAAATTTTACTAAAAATGTGAGAAAAACAAATGCAAAAATAATTAGAGCGATAATAAACCCGGGGGACCAAGTGTCAAGATACAAACCAAGGGCAATTCCGGCCAAAACGGGGAATAAGAGATTCTTCTTATTTTCCACCAAATCATTAAAATTTTTACCTTTTGTCTTATTATACGCAAGAGCAAACAAGCCCAAAGTGGCTATCTGCCAAAATGTCTCCCAGATATGGTGGTCATTAAAGCTCAAAATGCTCCTGTGAAGGAGTTGTCCTGGAATGAAAACCACAAGTAAAGCCGAAATAATCCCTGCTTTTTTCCCAAAAATCTGTGTAGTAAGTAAGTAGACCGGCAAAACAAGTAAAACCCCCCCTAATACAGGAATGAAGGAAAGTACCGTTCTTATCTCAGATTGTGACGTCGCACCGAGAAGGAGACTGGCAATCACTCCTACATATGAAAGAAACGGACCAAAGTGTGTGTAGGTTCCAACGGGATAGTGTGTAAATGCATCAAACCATATTCTGTTTGGAAAATTCCTGATCGAATTATCCACTATTCTGAAATAGTACCATGGATCGTTTCCACTCAATCTAGCACCATCAAGCCATGAAACAAAAACAAGATTCCATGGGTTAGCTATTCTTATGTATGCCCCCAATATAATTGCTATGAAAATGAAGAGCCACTGGTAGTGTCTTTCTAAAAAATTTTCTTGTTTCATCTTCTAACCCAAAATTAAGATGACTTAAAAAATTTTTGATTAGATAATTTTAGTGATTAGTTAATTTATTCATTAGATCTTCAAAATCTTTTGCTTTCCTTTTCCAATCGTAGTTTTCCAATCTTAATTTTCTGGTAAGTTTTCTAGAATGTGAGATTCCAGTTCTGTCGTATAGAAGTCTGATTTTATCAACAAATTCATTATAGTTGGAATAAAACAAAATGTTGCCCGGATTGATTTTGATCAAATCAGGTAAAGGTGTTGACAAGATGTTTTTTCCACATGCAGTGTATTCAAAAAACTTATTCGGAAGTGCCACCTCCGAAACAGGGGAGATTTTAAAGGGTATAAGACACACATCCATTCCCGCGATGTATTGGGGGAGTTCACTATAGGGTACAAACCCATAAAATTTGACATAATCACCAATTCCAAGAGTCTGAATAGTCTTAAACATTTTTTCTTCATAGTCTGTGAAGAGTTGTCTACCGATTATCGCAAGTCTAACGCTGAGATTTTCGGAGACTAATAACCTAAGGCCCTTTAAAACCGATTCAAAATCGAGCCAATTCTCCAAAGAACCAACGTATCCGATCACAAATTCATCACCCATAAGCCCAAGCTTTTTGATGCCGACACTCTTTTTATAAGGTCTAAAAACTTCAGTATCCACCCCATTCGTTATCAAAACAGAGGTAAATCCATAAGATTTCAGAACTTTTGCCAAACTCGGCGAAACTGTGGTTATTACATCGCTAAGATAAAGGTTCTTTAACAAAATCTTTAAAACGGAATTATATACAACTCTTTTGAATATTTTACTGTCATAATAAATTGCCGCCGAATCGGGATACCAATCCTTTAAATCGAAAATAACTGGGATACTATACTTTTTACCAGCTTTTACAGCTGCATAACCAGCTAAGATGTGAGAGGCCACCACGATCTCTATTTTTTCTTTATCAATTATCTCATCAATTACCCTAAAATGATACGGACTATTCAGGAAATAATGTGGTGCTGGATTCTTAATATTAATTTTAGTAGCCTCATGGACTATCAGTCTCGTTTCCCTTGCTCTACCATCACTCACATGAAAGTGAGGGACATGTACTTCGTGCTTTTTGGCCAATTCCTCAAAAATATAATGATGACGAGAAGGTACGGGATGGTGAATGTAATCCTGCGTTGATACAAGAAGAATCCTCATAATCCAAACAGATTCAAAGAAGCTTAAATATTTTAAGATCATAGAAAAAAGAAATTTAAACCCTTCAATTTCAATAATACTGAGGGTAAGGAGGTGGCAGGATTAAAATAGCATCAATAGTAGGAGCAAGACCAAATTTCATTAAACTCTCACCTGTTTCAAAAGAACTGAGAAAATATTTCGAAGAGATCGTTATTCATACGGGTCAGCACTATGACTTTGAAATGGATAAAATTTTCTTTGAGCAACTGGGAATCCCTGAACCCGACTACCATTTAGGAGTTGGCTCCGGGAATCAAGGATGGCAAACCGGGGAAATGCTTAAAAGAATCGAAAACGTTTTGATTAAAGAAAAACCAGACGTGGTTTCGGTTTTTGGAGACACAAACTCAACACTTGCGGGAGCTCTGGCAGCCGTAAAACTCCACATTCCTGTTGCCCATATCGAAGCAGGTCTGAGAAGTTTCGATAGAAGAATGCCAGAGGAAATAAATAGGATACTTGTCGACCATTGCTCTGATATTCTTTTCTGCCCAACCAAAGTAGCAGTGCAAAATTTAAGAAGAGAAGGAATCGAAAAAGGAGTTTACCTAACTGGAGACGTAATGGTTGATGCCATTTACCAGAATATAGAGGTTGCTGAGAGCAAATCGAAAATTCTTGAAGAGCTTGGTCTTAAAAAGAAGAACTACGTTCTTGCTACGGTACATAGAGCCGAAAACACAGATGACTTGGATAGGCTAAGAAATATAGTCGAGGCTTTTGTTGAGATTAATGACCTTGTTTTCCCTTGCCATCCAAGAACAGAAAAGTTTCTAAAAAAATATGGATTATGGAGTGATTTAAAGAAAAATACGGCCCTAATAAAGCCCGTTGGATACCTAGATATGTTAGTACTTGAAAAATATGCTAAAAAAATAATAACTGACTCTGGAGGCGTGCAAAAAGAGGCTTACATCATGAAAGTACCTTGCATAACTCTAAGAGAGAGTACAGAATGGGTTGAAACTGTGGAAGACGGATGGAATATACTCGTAGGGGCTGACAAACTAAAAATTAAGTGGGCAATAAAGGATTTTAACCCGAACACTAGGAACTATGAACATAAATTTGGTGATGGGAAAGCGAGTGAGAGAATTAGTAGAACTATTTTAGCTCTATCGCACAAAAATGGTGTGTGCGAATGAGGATTTGCATATTAACTACTACGCACAATCCCTTCGATGTTAGAATTTTTCAAAAAGAGGCGAAAACCCTCGCAAAAGATTACAAAGTAGTGGTAATCGCCCCAAACGATAAAAA
>QMZD01000246.1 GCA_003662985.1 Archaeoglobales archaeon
GCTATAAGAACTATTTTGGCATAGTGAATCAATCCAACGCTCCTGAAGAGAGCGGTTATGGCAGCGATGAGTATTCCTGATATCAAAGGCATCCATCCTATCCCAGGATACAAAGCCTGTGAAGTCGAGGAGAAAAATCCCAGTAAGCCGGTAATGGATGAAGTGAGGGCAATGCAGAGGAGAGAGAGCTTTTCGTAATTGATACCATAAATCCTTGCGAGAAAGTCATCATCCTCCACAAATTTCAGTTTTATACCGAACTTCGAATTGTACACTAAAAAAAGGATGGCAAGAATTATCAGAAGCATCAGTCCTTGCACCAATTCCCAAAAGTCTATTCCCGCCAGAGTTAGGCTGGATTCTACAATAAGATAGTATCCCTTGCCGTGGACTATTCTAAGAATTTCTTCTAAGCCAATTGCGAATCCCAAACTGATTATCGTTGCTTCGAAAATTCCATTTCCGATTTTTTTGATTATGAAATAAAGTACCACCCCTGTAAAGAATGCAAAAATGGCTGAGAGTATTACTCCTGGAATAACTCCTGATTTAATCGTATAATAAGCAACATAAGCTCCAAGGGCAAAAATGGAGCCATGAGAGAGGTTCAGGAACTTTGAAATTCTAAAATTCAGGCTGATCGCAATTGCGAATATGGACAAGAAGATTGTCGAGGAGAGAATAGAAAAAAAATTTAAGGCCATAAAACCTCGGATTCCGCGAACTTTGCTGGATAGAGAACTAACGCCTCTCCATTCACCCACTCTGCAAGCTTACCTTCAAGCTTCTCGCTTCCCCACTCGGCCTGATGCTTGGCGTTAAACCTGTAGATCCCACAAGCTCCTTTGAACTCACCTTTCTCGAGCTCTTCGATCAAAGAAGTCTTCAATTTCTCGTCACCAGACTTAACGTTTTCCAGTTTTTCCAGCGCCTGACCGAGAATCAGAATCGCATCATAAGTGAGAACGCCAGCGTAGTTGTTCGCCTCCTCTTCGTATTCTTTGCGATAGCCATCGAAGTACTTCTTCGTGTACTCAGTCGAGGCTATCTTTTCAAGTGCCGCAGCTTGGAATGCCGTATAATCGGCTGTGGAATTCAAACCCTTGAGTGTCTGTGGTAGAGCGAGGACACCTCCAACTGAGTAAACGATTCCTTTTCCTCCACTTCCTCTGTAAGCTTTAAGAAATGCCACTGAGAGGCTTCCGGGATCGCCAAGAATTAGAACATCTTTATCTCCAATCTTCTGAGCGGCATCTCTTGCTTTGTTCTGCACGTCCTTTGGATCAACGGATGGGTTATAGTAGACCTCATCAATCAGGGTTAGATCCGTGTTTTGCTGGATTACATTCAGCATCCCCTTATTAAAAGTACTTAAAGGCTGGAATCCCTGGAAGTAGTAAGCTTCAGCATTTGAAAGGCTTAGAAACTCAGACGCGAGTTTTCCCCAGTAGGTTGTATTATAGGCGTTTCTGAACACATAGCTATTGCCTTCAGCAACCTTTTTCTCAATTAAGCCTGTGGAGGCAACACTCACTATGTAGGGTGTTTTCGTTTCAAGGGCTGCATCGGCAGCTGCAATGGCCTGTGGGCTCGAATAGGCTCCCACTATTGCTACAACCCCTCTATTTGCTAGATCCAGAAAGGCTGCCTTGGTTTTTTCTGCAGAATCCCCGCAATCAGCAAATTCAAGCTCGATTTTAACCTTTCCATTCTCTTCAACATGTTTTTTGGCAAGTTTAGCGGCATTTTCCATTACCACTCCTGCGGTCTGGAATTTGCCTGTTTTAGGTACCAAAACACCTATTTTCACAGTTGGTTTCTCTGTTTGAACACATGCAACTATGGATATGGCAAGCAGAATCATTATAGCGATATATAACGATCTCATGATTCCCATTCAGGATTTCGGGAATATTAAAATTTCGTTTTAGTTTAATCAAGTAATTTTGAGTTTAAACGCAAAAAAATAAAAAATATCTCGAATTAATAATCGAATAAATACATGAATTAACTAAAGGTAGAGGTGAGATTTTGGAGAAGTCCATCAAATTCGGTATCCAGTTACCCCATGATCCCTACGATTTGATCGTAAGGGCGACTTTATTTGCAGAGAAAAATGGATTCGACTCTGTTTTCACTCCTGACCATCTTGTGGGTATAGGCTTTAAAAACTGGAGTTCTTACGAGGCATTCACCCTGTTGGGCTATTTAGCAGGCATAACAACTCGTGTTAAGTTGGGAACATGTGTGAGCGATATTTTAAGGAGACATCCAGCTGTTGTAGCTCAATTTGCAGTAACTCTCCATGATTTTTCGAATGGGAGAGCTATTTTAGGTGTTGGAGCTGGTGAAGGAATGAACCTTCTGCCATACGGAATCGATGCGAAAAATCTGGTTTCAAAGCTCGAAGAGGGGCTGGAGATCATAAGGTTGCTCTTCGAAAGAGAGGAGGTTACGTATGAAGGTAAATACTTCCGTTTGAAAAATGCTTTCGTAATGCCGAGAAAAAAGGTTCCCTTGTGGGTTGGAGCAAACTCCCCCAGAACGATTGAACTCACAGCGAAATTCGGAGATGGCTGGGTACCTTCCGCTGGAAATGGTCCAGAAGTGTACAAAAACAATTTGAAACAAATAAGAAAAAAAGCCAAGGAATATGGAAGAGACGACAAAATTGAAGCTGCCGTATTCGGCTACGTTGTTGTTGAAAGGGAATACGAAGAAGCGTTGAGGAAAATCGAGATGCCAGCCAAACTTCTCGCAGTTATGTCTCCAGCTAGAAAGTACTTCCTGAAAAAAGCTGGGATCGATGAGCCTGATCTTCCCGATTTACTTAAATTCACGTTCAACAGAGAGACAATTTCAAAAGCAATTGAGATAGGGAAGAAGATACCCTTTGAAGTCGTAAAGGACAGATTTATCTTCGGCACACCCGATGATGTCATAGAAAAGCTTGAGGCATTTCTGAAAGCTGGAGCCGAGCACTTTGTTCTAACACCTCTTGTAAGGCATAGCGACTACATTCCAACTGTAAGAACCCTCTCGGAAAAAGTTATTCCCTATTTCAGGAATTGATCCGAAAATGATTACTGAAAGTCCTCAAGCGACTTCTGAGAAATCTTTCCAAGGGTTTTCCAGCTCTTCCTTACACAATCGGGGAATTTCCTATTCTTTTCTAGAAACTCCTTCAAAAAATCCCTCGTTTTTCCATCACTTGCGTATCCACTTCCAAAATCTCCAAAAATTCTCTTAAGCCCTTCTATTTCTGCATCTCTCTCAACCTTGGCAAGTATGGATGCAGCAGAAACCACAGCATACTTCTCATCAGCCTTGTGTTCTGCAACAACCTCGACTCCTTTTCGGCGAAGCCTTCTCTCAAGCCTTTCTGGGATTACATCAGGGCTATCGACGAAGAATTTTCCCGGTTTCAGGCAGTCTATTATCCTTTCATAACACTCGTAAAGGATTTCGTTGATGCTTTTTCTCTCCATCAGGGAATCGAGTTCGTTTGGATGTATTTTGATTATCTCGTAGTCACCGATTCCCTTTAACTTTCTAGCCATCTCTTCTCTTCTCTTTTTAGAAATTCTCTTTGAATCTTTGACATTAAGTTCTTTAAGTTCTCCGAGCTTATCAGACTCGATAGCAAAACCACATACAACGAGGGGGCCTATAACTGGGCCTTTTCCCGCCTCATCTATACC
>QMZD01000247.1 GCA_003662985.1 Archaeoglobales archaeon
AGACGTTAACTGGATCAAAATTTTTAAAGCAAAATATAGCGGGCCTGTTTTTGAGAAAGGTTATTTAAAAAAGGTCACCGAATATAGAACTTCTCTCAAAAACTTCTACATCGCCGGAATGACCTCTCCACCGAACTATCCTGAGAGGAGCATGAATGGAAGTATAAAAGCCGGCTTGGAAGTTGCAGAGGTCGTTAAGAGAGATCTTGGTTTGGTTTAGTTACTCGGGTACATCGAGAACTGTTTTAGAAAAAGGTTTTATTTCATCAATCTTGGATTCATTCATGGCTTATCTGTTCAAACTCGGATCCACAACGCCAAAATTGGGCAAGGACGTTTTCCTCGCTGAAACGGCAACGGTTATAGGGGATGTTGAAATCGGTGACTTCTCCAGCGTTTGGTATAACGCCGTTCTGAGGGGAGACCTCGATAAAATCAGAGTCGGTAGATATACGAACATTCAGGATAACACAGTTGTACACGTCGACAGAGGATTTCCTGTGGAAATAGGAGATTACGTTGTAATCGGGCATTCAGCGGTTATTCATGGATGCGTTATCGGAGACAATGTCATGATCGGGATGAATTCATGCATTCTCAATGGAGCCCACGTTTCCGAAAGAAGTATAGTTGCTGCCGGGGCTGTGGTTACAGGGAAGAAGTATCCCCCTAACTCTGTTCTAATGGGAGTTCCAGCCAGGGTTGTTAGGGAAATCACGGACGAAGAATTTGAAAGAGAGGTAACGAACAGGTGGAAGGAATACAGAGAGCTTGCAAAAATGCATTTCGGGATCAAAAGGGTTGGAGAATTATAATTTCAACAAAATATTCGATTTCATTCTGGATTTTTAATTTTTTCGAGTATAATTCTTTTGCTTGCGAGATTGGAGGAATATTTTTCACGTTCTAGCCTAAAAAGGCGAAAAAGTTACCATTTGAACCCTGTGCTTTACAACGTTATCTGATAAAAATATAGTCAATTTGCATAAATCAACCAAAATCTTTAAATAGTATAATGTCGGACAATAGGCATACATTGTCGGACAAGAGGGGCACAATCGGGTGGCGTTCGCACTCCATGCGCCACCCTTCACTTCCTGTAGAGGGATATGAATGAGAAAAATATCGATTCGGCTAACGGATCAGCATTATGAGATGCTTGAAGCTTTGGTGACGGTGGGAGAATACGCCTCAGTTAGTGAGGCAATTAGAGATGCAATCAGGAAATTGATTGCTGAGAAAGTAGAGGTCATAGAGAGGAGCCAGAGGCTCAGCTCTTATATTTAGGGAGGAATTTTGTATGAAGTCGTTTGTTAGTAAAGCCCAGAAGTATTATGAGGAAGAGAGAAATAGGAGATTGAGCGATAACTTCGACATCGAGGAATTCGGATTGCCCAGAATTGTTGTTGTCGGCTGTGGCGGAAGTGGAAACAACACGATAAACAGGCTTAAGCAGCTTGGCGTGGATGGAGTAAATACGATCGCCATAAACACGGACAAACAGCACCTTTTGAGCATTAGGGCTGACAAAAAGGTTCTGATAGGTAGAACTTTAACAAAAGGGTTGGGTGCAGGCGGCTATCCCGAAATCGGAAGGAAGGCTGCCGAACTTGCAAGGGGAACGATTGAAGAGCTACTTGAAGGGGCGGATCTGGTTTTCGTTTGTGCTGGAATGGGAGGCGGAACAGGCACGGGAAGCGTACCGGTTATAGCTGAGATCGCGAAGAAGCAGGGAGCTATTGTCATAGGAATGGTTCAAACGCCATTCAGAGTTGAGAGGGCAAGGATTTTCAAGGCTGAGGAGGGACTCGAAGAGCTGAGGAAGAATGCCGATACCGTTGTGGTGTTGGACAACAACAAACTCCTTGAATACGTTCCGAATCTTCCCATAGACCAGGCTTTCAGTGTTATGGATCAGCTTGTCGCTGAGACAATCAAGGGGATCTCCGACACGATAACCAAACCATCCCTCATGAACATCGATTTTGCGGATGTCAGGGCAATTATGGGCCAAGGCGGTGTAGCGGTGATGCTCGTTGGAGAAGCAAAATCTCAATCAAAGGCGAAGGATGTCGTTAAGGATTGCTTGAACCATCCTCTGCTTGAGGTGGATTACCGCGGCGCAAAGGGTTCGCTCATTCACATCAGTGGTGGGCCGGATCTGACGATAAAGGAGGCAGAGGAGATCGTTGAAAACCTAACCTTCGAGATCGACAGCACAGCAAACGTCATCTGGGGTGCGAGGATATCCAACGAGCTTGAGGGAAGCGTACGAGTTATGGCGATCATGACGGGTGTTACATCGCCAAACATAATGGCGAGGGAATCGGTCAGTTTCAAGACCTTTACAAGAAGCTCAACACCCTATGATGAGAGAATATTCTCAAAACCTCAAAGAAGGGCTGAAATCAAAGTAAGAACCCAACCAAGAAGCCAGACAAAGAGCCAAACAAGGAGTATACATTCTACAACTGCTACAAGGCTGAGAACTAAAGTAAAGCCTTTGAAGGCATCCAAACTTAGTGTTAGGGGAATAGACTTCCTCTAAAATTAATAAAACTTAAACAAAAAATTTTTCTCCTTTTTTTCCAACTCTTTCTCATGATTGTTGAGCTTTCTGTTGTGCCTATCGGTGTTGGAGAATCTTTGAGTGAACATGTGGCTAAAGCGGTAAAGATCATAGAAAAATCGGGTTTCGATTTTAAGCTGACCGCTATGGGGACGATTCTGAAGGTAGGTAGTTTCGAGGAATTGGGAAAACTTATCGATAGAATTGTGGAAGAGATGAAAGCTGAATGCCCCAGAATTTACGTGGTGGTAAAGGCTGATGAGAGGTTTAAAGATTATGATCTTGACTACAAGGTAAAATCTGTCGAGGAGAAAATGGGGGAAAATGGGGGGAAAATGGGGGAAAGTTAGGAAAAGTTAAAGAGAAAGTTTATAAGATTGAATAGGCAGCAAATGGTGGGGATCAAGATGGTGAAGGCTAAGATAAAACTCAATTTTTACAAATCCAAGGAGTCTCCGATCCTTTATATCCATGGCTCTGGGGGAACATGGAAGGTTTGGAAGAAACAGCTCGAATCTATTGGCGGCTATGCGATCGACCTCCCCGGACACGGAAAATCGGAGGATGATAAAAGCATCTCTACAGTTGACGACTATGCGAGACACGTCATCGACTTCATAGAGGATGAGATTGGGAGCGCTTACGTAGTGGGGCACTCTCTCGGAGGGGCGATAGCCCAGATGGTGTATCTGGTGGGAAAAGATCTTGGAAAGGATCTCGGAAAAGATATTGTAAAGGGGCTAATCCTCGTTGGTACTGGAGTGAGGTTGAGGGTGTTGCCTGAGCTCCTTGACGGCCTGAGATCGGATTTTGAGGATACGGCAAAGAGACTCGTGAGCATGCTCTTCTCCAAGAAATTCAGTGATGAGAAGGTCAAAGAAGAGGCGCTTAAGGAAATTCTGGAGTGTGGGAGCGAGATAACTCTCCGAGACCTTGTTGCGTGTGACAAGTTCGATCTTCTGGCTGAATACAAGGAAGGGAAGATCGCTGTTGACGTTCCCGTTCTATGCATTGTTGGTAAAGACGACATCATGACACCTCCTAAATATTCAGCCTTCTTTGAGAAAACGATTGGTGCTAGAGTTGTTGAGATAGAAGATGCTGGTCACATGGTGATGCTTGAAAA
>QMZD01000248.1 GCA_003662985.1 Archaeoglobales archaeon
CAGCAATGTTTAAAATATTGAATGATCATTCTCATTAGATGAAAAGAAAAATAATAATAAGAGGCAAGGTTCACAACGTAGGTTACCGTCCTTTTCTTTTGGGATTAGCTGAGACTTTAGGAATAAAAAGATTCTTCGCCGACAATGTGAAGGTGAACGGAGAAGAAGCGGTTGAGATATTGATTGAGGCTCCAGAAGAGAAAATAAACTCGTTCCATGAGTTAATAAAAAGGAAAAAACCTGAAAATGCTAAAGTCGAGAGTATAAAAGTGGAAGAGTTTGAAGGGAATATCATGGAAGCTGAAGCTTACTACCGATTCCTGAGCGCTATTCAACTGTCGAAGATTGCTACATATGGGGGACAGATGCTGGAAAAACAAGACAAGATGCTGGAAAAACAAGACAAGATGCTGGAAAAACAGGATTCGTTATTGAACAAACAGGACAGCATGCTCGGAAAAATGGACATGATGCTAGAGAAGCAAGATAAGATGCTGGAAAAGCAAGACATTACAATCAAAGAAATAAAAAATGTTTCATCAAAACTCGATAAAACAAACGAACTACTTGACAAAAGATTTGAGAGGCTCGAACAAGAGGTAGAAAAGATTAAGAAAGCCCTCATAAAGGCAGGAATTGAAATATCTTGATGGATCACCTTCTATTTTGCTTAAGTCCTTTCATCAAAATCTAGACCATCAGAATCATTAAACATCCAGAATGACTGAACTTCCAATTTTTTTCAATTCCATTTCAATCCTTCAACCCAACCCATCTTTTGTATTCCACATTAAACCCGAGCATATCTAGCACGCGATAAACTGTGTAGTTCACGAGATCATCTATCGTCTTAGGATTGCTGTAGAACGCTGGAACTGGAGGCATAATGATAGCTCCCATCTGGGACAACCTTAACAGGGTTGAGAGGTGGCCTTGGTGGAGGGGTGTTTCTCTTATGAGAAGGATTAACTTACGTCTTTCCTTCAATGTCACGTCTGCAGCTCTTGCGATCAAATTGTCAGCGATTCCATAGGCTATCGAGGAAGCCGTATTGATCGTGCAAGGAGCGATTACCATTCCATCGTGCTTGAAGCTCCCACTCGCGATCGCTGATCCTATATCTGAGGGAGAATAGAAAAAATCAGCGAGGGTCCTAAGGTATCTCTCGGATTTATCAGTTTCAATTTTCATAGTGAGAAGAGCGGGTTTTGAGACAATTAAGTGAATTTCAGATTTAAGAGTTTTAAGCATCTCGAGAAGTCTAATCCCATATATCTGACCACTAGCCCCGGTTATCGCGAGGATGATTTTTTTCATTAGATTAATTAATAATCAATGAAATTAAAACATTTTCCGTCCCAGAGTGGACTTGGGCTCGTTGTTTCTTTTATCTAACCAAAAATCAGCACAGAAATTGATTAGTCCTCCCTCATCAATCCTTTAAAAGATGGGAAAGAGAAATCATACCTTAGCTCCAGAATGTGTCAGAAAAGCGGAAGCTATTTTTTGCTTGCTCTACTCCTACCTTCCTCATCTCGACAATTTCTAACTATCTTCTATATCTTCTATCTTAGTTCCTCAGCATAGAAATTTAATCGACTTCCTAATCGCCTCCTTAATTGCCTTCTTCGAGAGTTCCAATTTTTCGACTATAAGGTTTCAACTCTCTTTCAATTTCAGTTAGATCAACCTTTTCTTTTTTCCAAAAATCGTTATTAGAAAACTCAAAAAACCTAAACAAAAATAAGAGAAAAAATAAAATTTGTTCTTTAATGCTTTATCGTCTTCTCAGCAGATAAGCAACTGCAAGCAGCCCTGCTACTGCGAAGATAGCCTCGAAGCCGGGCTGCTTCTCTGGAGTCTTGGTTGGTGTTGGCTTGGGTGTTGCAGTCGGAGTTGGCTTAGGTGTTGGGGTTGGTGTTGGGGTTGGTGTTGGGGTTGGTGTTGGCTGTGCTGGGAGTTCTTTCACAACCGTGAAGACTGCCGTTGCAAGCGCATCATCTGCAATCGGATCGCCAGCGAGCCATGGCTCATCTGGGGATTTCTTAACATTTGATCCTTCGGTAAGTGGATAGTCATTGCTCTGTGTCCTCACGTCATCTCTCACATAGACGACGTAATCAGCCTCAGCAAACGTGTATGTCTGTAGTTCATAGGTGGCCGTTCCATTCTCATCTGGCACAATCGTTATCGGACCAACTTCTTTGTTAGGCCCTTCGATGTAGAGCCAGATGTTTCCACCTAGGGATGGGTAACCATCGTCTCTATTTGTAGTTACGGTTATCGTAACAGGATCACCCTGTTTTACGGTGGATGGCATGCTTACAGAAATCGTCGGTCTTGTCAGCTCGATCGCCATTGAGTCAGAGGCAACTTCAACTTCGTTGCCAGCGGTTCCATATTTGACTGTAACTGTTACAGTGTACAATCCTGGATCTGGATAGCCGTCACCAGTTATATCATCCTTCGTATCGAAGGAGATCTTGAACTCGCCTGCATCTTTGTCAGTCCACTCGAATACGTCTGCCATGTTAAATGTTTTCTTGATGTTCATTCCTTCAAACTTGACAGTAACTTGGACCAAATCCTTGTCTGCCGCATTTGTTGTTCCTTTGATTGTTATCTTATTACCAAGTACGACCGTTGTTGGTGCACTTGTGATTGTAACCTCGGGATCAACAACGTTTGCCGATAGCAGGATCTGTGGATCTTCATAGGTATTAACAACAGTGTTGTTAACAACACCGTAGATTGAGATCAGATAACCTCCAGCATCTGCATCATCGCTAACGTCGATATCCAGTGGGAACTCAGGATCTTCAACAACGACACCGCCACCAGCAACTACATCGATCTTACCATTTACTGGTGTGGGTTCAGCTTGGAAAGCGTTGCCATCATAGCTGAACAAGCCTGCACCATCAGAGTCTGTGAAGAAGACTATATATGGTGCATCCGTTGAGCCGTTCAGCTTGAGTGTTCCACCCCTTATAACGGTCGGGTTGTCGAAGTACAGGTTGAGTACCTGTCTTACAATCTTGACTTTTACTTCATTGCTCTCAACGTCCTCTCCTCCAACCGTGGCTTTAGCTGTTATCTTGAGAGTTGTGAGGTTTGCGTTGTTCTTTACGGTGAAGTCGTAGCTGAATACTCCAGCGGCATCCGTATATGTCACATACGGTCCCGCATCAGTAAGCTCTTGATCTCCATCCACTTCAAGTGTGACTGTTGTGTTGGTCGGAAGCGTTGATTCACCAGAGATCGTGAAGTCTCCGCCTCTAACAACTGAGTATGCATCCGAGGATATCGTTATCTCTGGTTTGAGTATATGGGCTTTGACTTCCGCTTCCTCTGTGATGTTCTGATCAACCGTCACGGTTGCCTCAATTACGATGTCCATGTCCGTATTGGCTGTCCCAACATCCCAGTACCATTTCCAAGAGCCAGTGGATGAGACCTGAATCCCTCCTTGTTGAGCAAGTACATTGGTTTCATTCCCATCCTCATAAATCTTCACTGCAATCTGATTCGTCAATCCTGTGTCTGCTCCGCTTCCAGACGCTGCGACGTTGGTTGAACCTGTGATTGTAACAACGGATCCCGGTTTAATCTCCTCAGGTGCGGAAACTGTTATCGCAGGATCGATCACATTGAACGGATAGACCAGTGTTGTATTAACTGGATCCCAA
>QMZD01000249.1 GCA_003662985.1 Archaeoglobales archaeon
AGTTTTTCCACCACTGTTCGCCCCGGTAAGCACCACAACTCTCTCTGCACTCCTGAAATCCCCCAGATTTCCATTTCCGATGATATAACCCACTGGCTGAGGATTCTCGATGAAGAGGTTCCTCCCCTCCATAAACGAGATAACACCCTCCTTAAACTCCGGAAAGCAAAATTCTTTGAAGAAACTTTTCAGGCTTTTCGCCACTTCAATCTCAAAAATGAGGTGAAATTCATTTTCAAGATTTGGAAGGAGGGGGCTGATCTTCCTTAGAATCTCCCTTGATTTGAGGTAAAAGTCAAGCTTAGCATTCTTTTCGACCTCTTTTCTTGCTCTCTCCAGCTCTTGCAAATTTATCTGTGGTATGGCTTGCCCTGAAAAGATCTCAACTATCACACCGAACTTCTTTGAAATCTCCTTTTCTGCTTTATCGATCTCCTCAGCGATCATCTCTTCAATTTCGGACATCTTTGCGTGAAATGCATGCTTTTTGTCGTAATTCTCCAAAATCTCGAGAATCTCCTTTCCCTCAAAGACTATCCTCTCTTTTTCAATTCTTTTTTCAATTTCCTCTCTTATCTCTTCCAGCTTTCTGTAAACAAAGTCTTCAAAATAGTGTACGACTTTTAACCTATCCAGCAGTTCTTCGATCTGGCAGACCTCTTTTAATATGGTGGGAACAACACTCTCCTTTCCAAGGAGTTGCATGATCCTTGAAACCTCTTCAAGCGACTCCCTTTTCTCGTAAAGCTCGGTGACGTAGATCTCTGGCACTATCTCCTCGGCTGAAATCTCCCTAATCTGGATTTTCGATCCGAGCACGATGTCATAATCTCCCTCCAAGTTCACATCGCAGATACCGAGCTGGACAGCCTTATCGTAATCTTCTTTGCTCTCTACCATCAGAACTCTGTCACTGACTCTCTTCAGCTTAAATTCGGGTTTTTCAATTTCTCCTATCTCGTCAACAGTATCGGCCACCTCAAACATCCTTTTAAAATACTCTCGTCTCCTTTCCAGTTCAACAAGGTCGCAGACTGGATAAAACCTAAGAATGAGTTTCTTACCCTCTTCGAATCTGATCTTAGAACTGATCAAGGAGAGCAATCTCCGGAAAATTCTCTGGACATCAGAATTCATCTTCAGGGGATGCTTTACAATGGGTTCCATGCAAGTTAACCCCGGAGTTAACCTCTGACTTTTATTCTCTTTACCATCTTCAATTTTTTGAATTGGTTTTCGATCACAGCAAACCTATCTCCTCAATTATTCGAGGGTGATGCTTATCCTGTAATGATCAGCCTTTATCTCCTTTATCTTTCTGCTTATTGCAAATCTTGCCCTGTGGTCGATCCTCTCTGACTGAAGGCCGAGTTTGCTGAAAATACAACTCATGAGCAAAGCACTGTTGGTGAAGAAGAGCGATGCCATTCCGAGCTGGAGAAACATTCTGAAGTTCTCATCACCCATCAGATTGTCGTAACCTCTCTGAAGTAGCCAATCTTCGAATTCATCGAGTGTTATCTCGATTTTCATCTTTATTCCTCCTTGAATTTCTTATCGAATCTTCTTATAACTTCTTTCAAAATCTCCGAACAAGTATAGAGCTCTTCGATTATCACGTATTCGTTATCGCCATGCAATCCATGGCCTTTCGGACCGTAGTAAAAGGCCGGAATCTTGTGTTTTCTCACGTGCCTTGTATCGCCCACACCAATGCTGCAAACGCCGTAGGGCTTCAATCCCTTGGATTTGATCGACTCCAACAAAACTTGCAGAAGTTGTAAATCCTTTTCAACCTCTACATCATCCACAAAAAGTCCATAAGGCTTTAAGACCCCGTTAATCTTAAAATCAACGTCTTCTGCGAGGATCTCCCTTATCTTCTCTTGGGGGATCCAGGGTGCGAATCTTATGTCGCACTCAATTTTGCACTCGGGAGCAACGACGTTCCTCTTTATTCCTCCTTTTATGATGGCGGGGTTGAAAACCGCATGGTTTACTCCTCTAAACTCCAACTCAAGCCCGATCTCTTTGAATTTCTCAGCGAAAGCTGTGTATTCTTTATAATCTCCTGAAATAGAAGAAATCTCCTCCACAACTCTGATTATGTACTTGCTCGCTTTGTAGATCGCTCCTCCCTTTGCATCTTGGGTTGCGGTATGGCCGGAGTTACCTCTCACAACTATGTCCGCTGAAACTACGGCAGCCTGTAAAACCCCTATTCTGTCTGTTCCGAAGGGTTCGCCTATGATTACATAATCGGATTTCAATTTATCGAAGACGAATCCAAGGCCATTTACTCCTCCAACCTCTTCATCGGATGTAAAAGCAAGCTTCAGACCACATTCAGGAGACGAATCAATGGATGATAGAGACGCGTGGACAATCGAAGCGATACATCCCTTTGCATCGCAAGCTCCTCTACCATAGAGCTTTCCATCTACCACAACCGGGTTTAGCAAAGCATCTTTAGCTGGAACTGTATCCATATGGGATGTTAACATCAACTCCGGCTTTCCTTTGTTTATCTCTACAATTAGATTTGGCTTTCCTTCAACTTTTTCGATTAATTTAGTTTTATAGCTCGAGAATATTTCCTCTATGAACTCCGCAACACCAGCAGTAATGCCGGGAGGGTTTCTGGAGTCGATTTTAATCAGAGCTCTCGTTAGTTCTAAAGGATCTGGGTTTGAGGAAGATGCTAAACCTCTGGAAAGTTTATGGGATCCCTCCCATCTTGGATTGGAAGAACGCATAAAAAAGGAAAAAGGAGGGATTTAATTTAGTTTACGCTTTTAATTCATCGTCAAGTCTCAAGTGTCCATTCGAGCCCAAGAACTCTCAACCTGTTTTCCGAAGGGACACCCTCCTCATCCCAGCCCCTCTCGGCATAATACTCCTTTTTCTGGAGTTCGAGGTCTGGGACGTTTCCTTCGCTTCCACCCTCCAACGGTTTTAGAATTAAGGCAGGAAGCGTGTCGTGGCTGCTATTAACTCCACATTTCACGTTGAACATCCTTTTAAGGTTGTAGATTCTCTCTCCCGTTAGAGACATCTTTTCTGGATCGAAATCGAAGCCTGTGGCATGTTTAAGCAAATTGGCCATCATCGTTGGCTTAATCGGGATGAAAGCACACATCGTAATGCAGTTGAAAAGCTCAGTGAAGTTCTGCATTTTTGCCGTTATTACTCCCTTGTTCTCCGATGCGAATCTATCCTCGCTTTTTATGCCGTATTCCTTGATTGAAAGTCCCATCTCTATGTTGTACATCTGATGGGGGAGGTGACATGCCCCTCGGTTATGCATGGCATAAGCAACAGCCAAACTTGAAAAGGCCCTGGGATCATGCATTGGAATTTCAAGTCCTTTAACGTGGGCGGCATCTTCATCCCCGAATTTATTGCCCAGAAATCTTGTACCCTCAGAAAGTATCTCTCCCCTCTCCTTTCTGAATGCTATCTCCTTTAGAATCTCTTTTACACCTTCAGCGTCCCCCCATTTTACTCCGAAATCGTGCACACCTTTCTCGGTCAGATACATCGCATAGGCAATGGTTACTCCAGCGCTTATCGTGTCCACTCCAAGATCGTTTGCGAGGTAATTAATCTCTATCAACGACTTTAGATCATCTATAAGCTGAAGGGAACCGAAGGTGGCTAAGGTCTCATATTCAGGGCCGTGAAT
>QMZD01000250.1 GCA_003662985.1 Archaeoglobales archaeon
AGAGATTGCTGAGAAGCTGGAGCCTGGCTGGATCGTTGAAAGACAGCTCAAGGATGGAGACATAGTCCTCTTTAACAGACAGCCCTCTCTGCACAGAATGAGTATAATGGCCCATTACGTCAAAGTTCTGCCCTACAAGACCTTCAGACTCAATCCAGCGGTCTGTCCACCATATAACGCTGACTTTGATGGAGATGAAATGAATTTACATGTTCCCCAAAGCCTCGAAGCCCAAGCTGAGGCGAAAATCCTGATGGCAATCCAGGAGCACATCCTCTCGCCGAGATTCGGCGGGCCGATTATTGGAGGTATCCACGACCACATAAGCGGACTCTACCTGTTAACAAGAGGAGAGAAGAAGTTCACCAAAGAGGAGGTAATCTATCTCACGAGAAGACTCAACATCGACAAGATCCCTGAGCCAAAGTACGACGGGATGTGGACCGGGAAGCAGATATTCAGCATGATTTTGCCTGAGATTTCACTGGAGTATAAAGCGGAGATATGTCAGGGCTGCGAGGAATGCAAGAAGGAGAACTGCGAACATGATGCATACGTGATAATAAAGAAAGGAGAGCTTTTGAAGGGTACGATTGATGAAAAATCAGTCGGAGCGTTCAAGGGAATCATTATAGATGAAATCATGAGGAAGTTCGGGCCGGAGGAGACAAGGAAGTTCATCGATAACATGACCCAGCTTTCGATAAGGGCGATAATGAATGCCGGCTTTTCCTTCGGGATAAACGATGAAGAAATCCCGGATGAAGCTATCCAGCAGATCAGGGAGGTTCTTGATGAGGCTGAAAAGAAGGTGGACGAGCTTATCGAGCAGTACAGGGAGGGAAATCTCGAGCCAATGCCAGGAAGGAGCATTGAAGAGACACTTGAGATGAAAATTATGCAAGTGCTGGGAAGAGCGAGAGACAGGGCAGGAAACATAGCAAGCAAATATCTCGGCATGGAGAATTCAGCCGTTATAATGGCAGTAAGTGGTGCTAGAGGTTCTATGCTCAACCTCACCCAGATGGCCGCATGCATAGGCCAGCAATCCGTGAGAGGAGAGAGGATAAAGAGAGGCTATACCTACACAAACAGAACGCTCTCCCACTTCAAGCCCGGGGAGCTCGGATCGAGGGCGAGAGGATTTGTGAGGAGCAGTTATAAGGAAGGATTAAGCCCAGTTGAATTCTTCTTCCACTCGATAGGAGGGAGAGAGGGGCTCGTAGACACAGCCGTAAGAACATCACAGTCAGGTTATCTCCAGAGAAGACTGATCAACGCTCTTCAGGATCTTAAGGTTGATTACGATGGAACTGTAAAGGAGCAGACCTCAAACATGGTTATCCAGTTCAAATACGGAGAAGACGGTGTAGATCCTATGAAGAGCTTCAGAGGAAAGGCAGTTGATGTAAGAAGAATCATGAGAGAAGTTCTCGGTGAGGAATTCGAGGAGGCAAAACAGGCGAAGGAGTAGAGGAGTTGAAAGTAGTTTGAATGCGAGAAGAGGTGGTTAGATGAAATATAAAGATATCCTTAATAAATATCCCTTTCCTGAGAAGGTTAAAGAGGAAATAAACGCTGAACTGGAGAAGTTCAACGTCAAGAAGACTCAGGCAAGAAAAATCGTTGAGAGGTGCTTTCAGGCTTACCTCCATAATCTTATTGAGCCAGGAGAGCCAGCGGGCATAGTTGCGGCACAATCGATAGGTGAGCCCGGAACGCAGATGACGATGAGAACGTTCCACTACGCTGGTGTTGCAGAAATAGATGTAACACTCGGTCTTCCAAGGCTGATCGAGATAATGGATGTGAGAAAGAACCCCTCAACACCCATGATGACGATAAGACTCACCAAAGAATACGCAAATAATAGGGAGAAGGCGAGGGAGGTAGCAAATAGGATTGAGGCAACGTACATCCTCGACATAGCCGAAGTCGTTACCGATATCAGAAACATGCAGATAGTCGTTAAACTCGATCCAAATGCAATGGAAAGGAAGCAGCTAAGCTTTGAAGAAGTAAAGAGGAAGATAGAGAAGGGACTAAAGGTATCAGTGGAGGAAGACAGGGAGAACATGCAGCTGATTATCCAGATCAAAGAACCCTCCTACAAAACTTTAATGACAACATTCGAAAAACTAAGAAAGATGGTTCTAATGGGAATAAAGGAGATCAGAAGAGTCATAATTCGAAAGGAAGATGATGAATACGTTCTCTACACGGAAGGCTCAAATCTAAAGAAGGTTATGAAAATAAAAGGTGTTGACTTTGCAAGGACAATAACAAACAATATATATGAGATATACGAGGTTCTGGGTATAGAGGGGGCAAGAAGTGCGATAATAAGGGAAGCAAAATCCACACTTGAAGAGCAGGGACTTGAAGTTGATGATAGACATATAATGCTCGTGGCCGACGCTATGACATCCGCGGGTGAGCTGAGGCAGATTGGAAGGCATGGTGTGGCAGGAGAGAAGCAAAGCATTCTTGCGAGGGCAGCATTCGAGATGACAGTCAACAATTTGCTTGATGCTGCAATAAGAGGGGATGTAGATAATCTAACCGGAATAACCGAGAACATTATTGTTGGTCAGCCCATTAAGCTCGGAACGGGTGATGTAGAACTTGTATCCAAAATAGGAAACAAAAAATAAGCAAGCGAGGTGGAGAGCATGAAAGTCGATGTTGAGAGGGCTCTGAGGAGGGCTCTGAGTACGGGAAAGGTTTACTTGGGTGCAAAAAGAACGCTCAAGGCTTTGAGAAGTGGAGATGTAAAACTTGTAGTTACGGCAGTAAACTGTCCGGAGGAGTTTCTGGAGGAGATTAAAAGATATGACATACCCGTACTAACGTATAACGGTACAAATATGGATTTGGGTGCAACATGTGGAAAACCCTTTGGTGTTTCGATGCTTGCTATCGTTGAACCGGGAGAATCAGAGATACTGAACGCAGTTTGATCTTGAGGTGGGTCAGAAAAAAGAAAGAAGAAATTTGATATGAAAAAGATATTGAAGATGAAGAAAAAGATTCGATGCTTTTGTAAGGCCAATAGAGGCTGATAATATGGGAGTTAAACTTTCTGCAGAGAGTATTAGATTTCTAACCCTTTTTGAAAGTATAACAGGAGCCAGTGTTAAGGACTGCGTAGTACAGGACGATAAGGTTGTTTTTGTTGTTAAGAAGGGTGACATGGGGACTGCGATAGGAAAAGGTGGAATTAACATAGAAAGAACGAGAGAGCTTATAGGCAAAAAAATAGAGGTGGTTGAGTATTCAGATGATCCCGTTGAATTCATAGTAAACATTTTTAAACCGATTAATATCAGTGTGAAGCTGCAAGAAAAGGATGATAAGAAGTATGCGATAATCACCGTTAACCCCCAGCTCAAAGGGCTGGTGATCGGCAAAGGCGGTAAGAATATAAACAAGGCCAAGGAGTTGGCCAAAAGACACCACGACATTGAAAGCATAATTGTGAAATAATAATAACGATGCCAAGGTGATAGAAAATGGGCAAAGGTTTGTTCGCAGGAAGAAAGCTGATTGAACAGAAGAAGAAGTTCAGATGGAGCGATAAGAGGTACGTAAGGAGAGTCCTCAGGCTCAACGTTAAATCCGATCCTCTGGAAGGGGCTCCAATGGCAAGAGGAATCGTGCTCGAAAAACTCGGTGTTGAGGCA
>QMZD01000251.1 GCA_003662985.1 Archaeoglobales archaeon
CCTATGGTTCTGTATTCGGGATCGTTGTTCAGGGGTGAGATCTCTCCCGTGCCAGCGAAAGTCACATTCCCAAAGTTGGGCAGAAGAGTCCCCATATACGTCTTGAGAACATTGCCTGAGGAGTTCGTGGCAGCTTTGTATCTCTGATACGCGTTTCTTGGGTTTACCATCTCCGCTTGGTTCACATCATCCAAGGTTATCTCGGTCACGATCTCCTTTCTCGGGTAACAATCGCTCCCATTGCTTTCAGCTCTCAGTTCAACTTCTTTACCTCTAACAAAATCCTCTATAACGTGGGCCCCTCCATATTCCATTCCCTGAGTCTCAGAGAGCTGTGTGGCTCCGAGGTAAGCGTCTACGGCTGCAATTCCAGTATAAGCTTCCACATCATTCAACCAGACTTTTTGCATCCTTATCGGAGGATCTGAATGTCCGAAATTGAAAAACACTCCAGAGGAGCACATCGCACCAAAAGTGCCGGTTGTGACGACATCCACCTTTTCAGCAGCCTTCTTTACCCCTTCTTCCTTGACGATCTCCTTCATTTCCTCGGCTGTAACGACAACCGCTGAACCCTCTAAAATCCGTTCATTAATCTCATCAATCGTTTTCGGTCTCACGAAGTCAGCATCCCTTTACAATATATAAATGTTGCGAATGTAACGCAGTTAAAATATTATTACTCGTAATCAATAAACATAAGTTTAATAATGATAATTAAAAATAATTAGGTTCTCATCCAGTATTAAAATTTTAATAAAGTTAAAAAAAGGCAAAGGTTAAATACATTTTGCGGCAATCCTAAACCCTGTCATACAATATAATCATTTAGCAGTAACCCATAAAAATCAGGATAAATGAGGTGAATCGATGAGACTTGAAGAGCATCCTATTGTGGAGTTTAAAAGGGGAAAAGAGGTAACGATCTATTTCAACGGAAAACCGGTGAAAGCTTATGAGGGGGAAACCGTAGCATCGGCTTTGTATGCTGCGGGAATAAGGACCTTCAGCAGATCCTTCAGGTTCCACAGACCGAGGGGCTTTTTCTGTGCGATTGGAAAATGCTCATCCTGCCTTATGGAGGTTGACGGGATACCCAACATTAGAGTTTGCAAGGTTTACGTTAGGGATGGGATGCAGGTAAAAACCCAGAATTCGTTCCCAAATGCTGATGGTGATCTGCTCGGGGTTCTTGACTCGATAATCGACAGATTTTACCCCCACGGGTCACATTACAAGAAGTTCAACAGGCCGAGGATCCTGAGGGAATTCGTTACGAAACAAGTGAGAGGCTTTGCAGGAACCGGTAGTCCACCTAAGAAGGTCTTTGAAGGAAACGCAAGCTATGAAGAAATCGTCACCGATTTAGCTGTGATAGGTGGAGGTCCAGCGGGGATGAGTGCAGCCATCTTTGCTGCAAGAGCGGGGGCGAAAGTAGTCTTAATGGATGAAAACCCCTTCCTTGGGGGGCAGCTTGTTAAGCAAACCCACAGATTCTTTGGAAGTGGTAGGCACAGGGCTGGAACGAGGGGTATAAGAATTGCCCAGATTCTTGCCGATGAGATAAAGGAACTCAAGAATGTGGACGTGAGATATGAGACTAAAGTATTCGGGATCTATGATGGAGTGGTTGGTGCGGTTGAGAAGGATAAGAAGCTTTTAAAGATAATTCCCAAAAAGATCGTTGTCGCCACAGGAGCTTATGAGAGAACACTCATTTTTGAGAACAACGATTTGCCCGGGGTTTATGGAGCTGGGGGCGTTCAGACACTCATGAACGTTTTTGGGATCAAACCTGGTAACGTTGGCCTTATCGTTGGATCTGGGAACGTTGGTTTAATTCTTACCTACCAGCTCATGCAGGCCGGGGTTAAGGTGGCTGCCATCGTCGAAGCTATGCCGAGGATAGGCGGATACTTCGTCCATGCGGCGAAGGTTAGGAGACTTGGAGTACCAATATACACCAGCTACACGATTCAGAGGGCAATCGGGAAAAAGAAGGTTGAGGCAGCTGAAATAGTTAAACTGGATGAAAAGTGGTCTCCCGTTAAAGGTACTGAGAAGAGAATTGATTGCGACTTCATCTGCATTGCAATAGGGCTCTCTCCAACCCATGAACTGCTCTATCAAGCTGGCTGCGAGATGAGATTCATTCCTGAGTTGGGAGGGCTTGTTCCATTAAGGAATAAGTATGGTGAGACTACCGTTGAAGGTGTGTATGTGGCTGGAGATGTTGCAGGAATAGAGGAGGCAACTGCTGCGATGATGGAGGGGAGGATCGCTGGAATTGACGCTGCAATAAAAATAGGATATGGTGGGGACGAGGCGATAAAGGTGAGAGAAGAGGTAGTTAGAGACCTCAAAGAATTCAGAGAAGGGCCATTTGGAGCAAGAATTGTCGCTGGACTGAAAAAAGTGAGTATTGAAGAATTACAGGAGGCGGAAGCATGAGCTATCTCGTAAGGGGCTATCTTGAGGAGGATGAACTTCCTCCAAAACCATCGAAGGAGAGGCTGGAGAAAAGAGCGGTGGCGTACATTGAGTGTCCACAAGAAATACCATGCTCGCCTTGCATTGAGTCATGCGACTACGGCGCGATAAAAATGGAAAACATCAATGCCCCCCCTGAAGTGGATTATGAGAAATGCAACGGATGTATGAAGTGCATAAGAATCTGTCCGGGACTTGCAATCTTCATGCTCAGGTTGAAAAATGGGAAGGGATACGTTACCTTAGCTTACGAATTTCTACCCTGGCCTAAAAAGGGTCAGGAGGTTATATTACTCAACAGAAAGGGTGAAGAGGTAGGAAAAGGGAAGGTTACGTGGGTTCTTCCACCAGAGAAGAATGATAAAACCTCTCTGGTAAGGGTTGAAATGGACCCGGATCTTATTTTTGATGTTAGAGCCATCAGAATTGTCGGAAAGGGTGAGTAAAATGGTCAAAAACAGAAAGATAGTATGCAGGTGTGAGGATCTTACCGAGGAAGAGATTATTCATGCCATTGAAGAGGGCTATGATGACATAGAGAGTCTTAAGAGGTACACCGGAGCCACCACAGGATTCTGTCAAGGTAAGGGATGTTTGATGCATATCCTTCGAATACTTGCCCAGAAAACGGGGAAGTCGGTAGACGAAATTGGTATAACGACCCAAAGACCGCCAGTTAACCCAGTCCCCCTCTACATCCTGATGGAGGGTGAAGAGGAATGAAGGTTGCCATCATTGGAAGTGGCATCGTTGGTCTATCATCGGCATACATACTTTCAAGATCGGCTGAGGTTGTTGTTTTTGAAAGGAGATATCCCCTTTATGGTGCCTCAGGCAGAAACTCAGGAGGAATTACCCCGATGCTTGGGAACAAAGAACTCATCGATCTTGCTAAGAGGAGTATCAAGTTGTATGACGACGTTCAGGGAGAAGTCAACTTCAATTTTCTTTTTAGGAAAGATGGATACCTCAAGGTAGCAAAGAACGATTTGGATATGGATCATCTTGAAAAAGAACATAATTTACAAAAATCTGCTGGATTGAAGGTTAGAGAAATCGATCCATTTGAAATTAAGAATATGGTACCCGGTTTCGATCCTAAATCGGTGGTTGGTGGGTTTTATGGGGAAGGGGGCATAATCTTTCCTTGGCCTGTCATCTGGGGTTATGAGAAGGGTTGCAA
>QMZD01000252.1 GCA_003662985.1 Archaeoglobales archaeon
GCTCCTACGAGATTCGGTCTATAGGCGCAGCTTCGCATGTGGCACGCTCCTCTCGGAGAGGTTGCGTAGGCTAAAGCCATACCGAAGAGACCTGTTGGATGGTAGCCTGCCGGTTCCAAGCCCTTGACATGAATCGGCTCTTTTGCCTTCAGGCGGAGTTTAGCTGCTATTCTTTTCACACCCTCGGCGAGCAAATCTCCTTCTTCCCTTCGGAAGGTTATCTTTTCTATCAGCTCGATTATTCGCCTGGAATCCCCGAATTCGGCTTTGCCTATGGCCATCCAGTAGGCTATTACATTTCCAGCGGTAATCGTGTCCATGGCATAGCGATCACAGAGCTCTGCAGCCTTGATCAGATCCTCGAGATTGCTGTTCTCGCAGAGAGAGCCTAGAGCGTAGAGGGTTTCGTACTCAGGGCCCTCAAGCTCTGCATTCTCTGTTCTGACTATCTTACCGCATGCAACGCTGCATGCATAGCATGCCGTGCTTTTTACAACGTACTTCGACAGGGCTTCCGCGTTGATTTTTTCTACCTCATCGAAGCTTCCCTTCTCCCAGTAGCGGGTTGGTAGAACTTTTGCTTCGTTTGTCAGAGACATTATGCCGGGAGTTCCATACTTCGTCATGCTTGCATGGGTTTTCCTTGCAGATTCGTTGAGCCATCTCCTGAATTCCTTGAGTTTCTCTGGGTTTGCTGGCCTAGGCAGATTACCCCTAACTCCCTTGACGACTATCGCCTTAAGCATTTTAGAGCCCATTACAGCTCCTGCTCCTCCTCTGCCGAACTGTCTGCCTTTGCGATGGTTTATGCACGCGAATCTTACGAGATTCTCTCCAGCCTGGCCTATGGCGAGGATTTCCCCGCCATGTTTCTTCAGGTAATCTTCCGTTTCAAAGGCATCCCTTCCCCAGAGGTTGGAAGCATCCTCTATGGAGGCTTCATCGTTTTCTATTAGGAGATACACAGGATTCTCCGATTTTCCCTTTATCAGCAGGATGTCTAAGCCTGCTTTCTTGAATTCGTGAGCTATGTATCCGCCGCATTGCGATTCTCCGTAGCCTTCTGTTAGCGGGGACTTGAAGTGGCATGTTAAGCGAGAGCCTCCGCTTAAAGCTATGCCGTTTAGCGGGCCGGTTGCGAAGATGAGGAGGTTCTCTGGAGAGAAGGGATCGATTTTTGGAGGCAAGAGGTCGAGAAGGAGTTTGGTTGCTATTCCCTTTCCTCCTAAATAGTGTGAATAATGGGTGGGAAGTTCATAGTACCTCGTCTTCTTCAGACTCAGATCTACTTCTAACACCCTCATAATACCACTTCTGACCGTACCTAAATTTACTCTAAAACTCTTAAATCACTCAACCAATCCCCTAACCGAGGCTGTTAACGTTGGAATTAGCAGTGCGATCACGATGCTTAGATAGAAAACCATGCCCATAGCGATGTACTTTTCCAGAAGTCCATTATAGGCCATGTAAGCCAAGAACAGAATCCAGACCACTAGCCCAAAAAGGAATCCCGCTGCCAGAGATCTTTTGAGATCCTTAAATGCAAAAGCTGCAACCAGTCCAGCAGCTATCAGCCCCGTCCAGTGGAAATAGGTTATGGCAAATGCTATAACAAACCCCACTATTGTCTGTAGAATCCTTATCCCCGGAGTCTTTATCTCCGTATTCATCCTCCCACCTCGATTACCTCTTCGACATTCTTAATCTCGAATTCCATCGGTTTGTAGTCTCCGTTCAACCACATTTCAAGCTGATCGTCGTAGTGCTCTGAGAAGTAATTGCCGGAATTCCCTCCCGGAATTACGCAGTAGGATTTGTCAAATGTCGAGATCATCCTCCAGCTGCTTCCCACCTGGAAGGGTTCACCGCTCACTCTGAAATTGAAGACCGTAAATTTGGATCCGTCAGCTGACAACAATGGGTAGTTCAGAAAGTTGAGATTGAATGGATGGTTCATTTTCAACCTGTTGTAATCTCCGTAAACCTTGTAATGATTCTTCTCTATCTCTGCAACAGCCTTGTCCATTGCCCTTGCGATTATGTCTGCTCTATTCTCCCTCTTTTCAGTTCTTATGTCATCAAACCACTTGCTATCCTTGTCAAGGTTCTGCAAAACCCACACCTTAGGATAGTAGCTCTTATCCAAGCCAGCTGAATAGAATTCATCGCCAAAGGTTTCATTGATGTAATACTTCAGCCAGATCACAAATACGAGAGCCGCTTTGGAATCTTTTCTCATCTCAAAATCCCAGTTTTTGAGTTCCTCAACGTAGGGCTTTGCTTTGTCTGAAAAAGCTACCCCATCCATCTGGGCAACAAAATATTCAGCGGGCTTCGAGTAAACATCGCGCTGCATTTTCATGACATATTCAACATCTATCTTCTTCCCCTTGCTTACTGCATCATCGATGAGCTCATAGATCCTCATCCCTCTGTACGGATCCGCAAAGTAGTTGCTATCGCCAAGGTAATGCTGGTATCCAAAAACAACCCTCTGATTTGCGGTTGCAACGTAATCAGGATTGATCAGGTGGGGTATTTCCTCAAAGGGAATAAACCCTTCCCATGTTGAATGACCGTAGGGTGTGAAACCTTTCCATTCTCCCTCTCCGGCCGAACCGTTGAAGATTATGTTTCCAGGAACAACCTCATCACCAATATACCTTATCGGAAATCTTCCAGCTGGGTAGTACATAATGTTTCCGTCCCTGTCTATGTAGACGAGGTTCTGAGCAGGGACATCGAAGTATTTCACTCCCTCTAGAAATTCCTTCATGTTCTTCGCATGGTTATAGGTGTACAGGGCTAGAAACTCCCTTGTTGCAGACAGTCCAGTCCAGACAACAGCAACCTCTTTACCGTTCTTTTCGATAACAGGACCATGAACAGTTTTCTTCACAATTACTTTCCTTTCTTCAATCCCTTTGTTCGTTTTAACCTTCAATATTCTCTCTTCCTTCTCAAAATCTTTCCACTCGCCCTTGTAGAGGTATTTGTCCCCTTTCGTTGCATAGTAGTAAAAATCGATGACATCAGCTCCGACGTTCGTGAAACCCCAGGCAACATATTCATTCTGGCCAATTATCACTATCGGAACTCCGGGAAATGCAACTCCTCTAACGTTCATGTCATCAGTAATCAGATGCATTTCATACCACACGGGTGGGACTGTTAAAGCAAGGTGAGGATCGTTAGCAAGAATTGGCTTGCCGTTCTTCGTATATTTGTCCGATATTATCCAGTTATTAGAACCGTATCCTTCCTTCGCCTCAAAAGGTTTCAACCAGTCAAGAAGCTCCTTACTAACCTTATCGGTCCTAACAATTGGATACGAATGGTTCAACTCAGCTGGATAAAGCTCAAGAGCTTCCGGCAGCTTTTTTGCAATCACTGCCCTCTCAAAATCCCAGAAATCTCCTGTTAGTCCCCATGATATCTCCTTGTCCACGAGAAAAACGTCTTCTGGCTGCCATGGCTCGGGGGAGTAGCCGAGCAGCTTAAACTCCATTGGAAGATTACCCTCAGAGATATACGCATTCACACCATCGCAGTAGGCTTTTATGAGATCTCCAAACTCACTTCCCTCAATTTCCTTCCACGAGGCCCTTGCAGCCTTTAAGAAATCCATCTTTATGTGAAAAATGTCGGAATCCACCAGATCA
>QMZD01000253.1 GCA_003662985.1 Archaeoglobales archaeon
AAGCTGGTAGGTTGACTCTCTGGACAAAATCAGCTGTAGACTTTTTGGAGGGGTGGTTATGCTAATCAAGTGCTTTATAGTCACAGAAAAATCCACTGCTGAGGTGGAGAAAAACATTCTTACGGCTATAGTTGACAGAAATGCAACAAAGAAAGACATCAAAAAGGACATTGAAAGGAGATTCGACGTTAAGGTGGAAAAGGTGAACACTTTGATAACACCCAAGGGTGAGAAGAAGGCGTACATCAAGCTCATGCCAGATTATTCGGCTGAGGAGGTTCTTTCAAAATTAGGTGTATTCTGATGTTGATTATTGAGGTGATCGAATGGGCAAAAGAATAATATCCCAGAATAGGGGGAAAGGAACTCCAACCTACAGAGCACCATCTCACAGATATAAGGCTGATCTGAGGCATTTGAACTTTACCGAGACTGTAAAAGCAAAGGTAATTGATATAGAGCATGATCCAGCAAGGAATGCCCCCATTGCAAAGGTGTTGCTCCCTGATGGAAGTAAGAGATATATCATCGCAACCGAGGGGATGGGTACCGGAGACATCGTTGAAGCTGGTGAGAATGTGAGTTTGAAACCGGGAAACATCACTTACCTGAAAAACATCCCCGAAGGAACTCCGATTTGTAACATCGAGTCCATGCCCGGAGACGGTGGTAAATTCGTGAGAGCAAGCGGTACATTTGCCTTGATAGTATCCCACGAGGAAAAAAGAAGTTTGGTTCAGATGCCTTCGGGCGTGCTGAAGTGGTTCAACCCGATGTGCAGGGCCATGATAGGTGTTGTTGCCGGAGGAGGCAGAACAGACAAACCCTTCGTAAAGGCTGGCAAGAAGTTCTATAGATGCAGAAGCAAGGCAACGAAGTGGCCGAGGGTGAGAGGAGTTGCTATGAATGCGGTCGATCATCCATTCGGAGGTGGCAAACATCAGCACACCGGAAAGCCGAAAACCGTAAGCAGAAATGCACCCCCAGGAAGGAAGGTGGGAAGTATAGCTGCGAGAAGAACGGGAGCTAAGAGGTGATTGGATGGCTTTAAAAAGTAAGGTTGTAAGGCCGAGGGATTTTAAGTATCGCGGATATACGCTGGAAGAGATCAAGAAGATGACGCTCGAGCAGTTCGCTCAGCTCCTGCCATCACGGGCGAGGAGGAAAGTCCTTAGAGGATTTAACGAGCAGGAAGAGAAACTCCTCAGAAAGCTGAAGAAGAAGGATGTTGTCAAGACTCATTGTAGAGACATGATAGTTTTGCCCGAGATGGTCGGCAAGATAATTCTCGTTCACAACGGAAAGGACTTCGTCAGGGTTGAGGTCAAGCCTGAGATGATAGGACATAGACTGGGAGAATTCGCCCAGACGAGAACGTTCATAAAGCACAGCGGGCCGGGTGTTGGAGCTACGAGGAGCAGTAAATTCGTGCCTCTCAAGTAGGTGATAGGATGGCAAGGGTACGCTACGCATACGAGCCTGAAGATGTTACGAAGGCTGCAAAGGCCATGGGTTACGAGATGGACATAAGCTTCAAGCATGCAGTCGAGCTTTGCTCAGCGATAAAGGGAATGAAGATAGATCAGGCAATCAGATTCTTGGAGGAAGTTGCGGAAATGAAAAGGGTTGTTCCATTCAAAAAGCATCACAAAAAGGTACCTCACAAAAGGGGACTTGAGAAGTGGTACGCGGGCAGGTATCCTCAGAAGGCCGCGAAGCACATTCTGAAGGTTTTGAAGAATCTTGACGCAAATGCTGACTATAAAGGAATCGAGAAAGAGAGGCTCGTTATCACTCATGCTCAAGCAAAAAAGGGGAGAGTTTTGAAAAGGTATATGCCCAGGGCATTTGGGAGGGCAACTCCCAGGTTTAAATATCTGACAACCGTTGAGTTTGTGGCTGAGGTGCGATAGGAGATGCGATAAGAGGTGCGATAATGGCTGTAGAAAGGAAATTTGTCGAGGACAGAGTAAGAAAGCTCAGAGTAAAGGAATGGATGGCGCAGGAAGTCAGGAATGCAGGATTTGGAGGGGTAGACATCACAAGAACCCCGTTGGGCACTCAGATCACTTTATTCGTTGAAAGACCGGGCTTGGTGATAGGAAAAGGTGGAAGAAGGATCAGAATGCTAACAGAGAGGTTAAAGGAGTTCGGAATAGAGAATCCTCAAGTCAGTGTTGATGAAATTCAGAATCCTGAATTTAACGCAAAGCTCATGGCTTCTCTGCTTGCTAGAGCACTTGAGAGAGGATGGTATTTCAGGAAAGCCGGCTATAGATTCCTTTACAGGATCATGGAGGCTGGAGCAAAGGGATGTGAAATCGAGATCAGTGGAAAGCTTACCGGAGAGAGGGCGAGGACTGAGAAATTCGTTGCAGGAACGATGGTTCATACGGGTGAGCCGATCTATACAGCGGTGAGAGTAGGATACGACGTTGCAATCAAGAAACTGGGCGTTCTCGGAGTTAAGGTGAGAATAATCCCACCGGATGCAGAACTTCCAGATGAGTTCGAGGTAAAGGAGCCGGTTAAGGAGAAAGAGGTGGAAGTTGAAGAGGTTGAAGAGGTTAGAGAGGTTAAGGAAGACAAAGAGGCTAAGGAGGCTGGAGAGGCTGAGGAAGACAAAGCAGAGACAAACAAAGCAGAAACGGAAACGGAGGCCGAAGAGAAAAGCGAAGAGGCTAAGGAGGTGACAGAGGAATGAAAATGGAGGACATAAGGAAGATGAGCAGAGAGGACAAGATCAAAAAATTGACTGAGCTTGAAAATGAACTCCTCAGGATAAGGACACTTATAAGATCGGGTGGAGCAATTGAGAATCCCGGCATGGTTAAGGCGGTTAGGAAGGATATTGCGAGGCTTAAATTCGCTTTGGGAGAAGAGGGATACAAAGTGTAATGGAAACGCTAATGAAGGGTGCTGAGATGAGGCCAGAATATTTAATCGCTCACGAGCTCATTGGACTGGAATGTGAGGTTGTGACGAGTCCAAACGAGTTTGAAATAGGAATAAAAGGAGAGATAGTTGATGAAACCATGAAAACTCTCCTTGTAAAAACCCAAACTGGACTGAAAAGAATTGAAAAGAAAGGAAGAAAGTTCAGGATAAATTTCAGAGGAAATAATTTTATTGTTAGTGGGGATATAATTTCATTCAGACCTGAAGACAGAATAAAGAAGGGAATCATGCTAATAAAAAGATATAAGGGAAATCTTAGGAAAAGGCAGGTGATCAGATGAGGGACATCGGATATGATGTTAAACCACCTGAAAATGAATGTAATGATGAGAACTGTCCTTTTCATGGAAAATTATCCGTTAGAGGGCAGGTTTTCAGGGGAAAGGTTGTTAAGACGTACGAGAAGTCGGCGGTAATCGAGAGGGAGCTTTTGAGGTACGTTCCCAAGTATGAGAGATACCTCAAAAAGATCTCAAAGCTGCACGCTCATAATCCGGAGTGTATCGATGCCAGGGAAGGCGATATCGTTACGGTTGTTGAATGTAGGCCGATCAGCAAAACAAAGTCTTTCGTGATAATTGAGAAAACTCCAGGGGTGAAAGAATGAAGGCGAGAAAATCAAAGATTCCGAGACCTCTTCCAACGGGCGCGAGACTCGTTTGCACAGACAATACTGGTGCAAGAGAACTTGAGATAATCTCCGT
>QMZD01000254.1 GCA_003662985.1 Archaeoglobales archaeon
CAAACTTGTCACATTTTGAAACAACGAATCTGGGGTTGAGCTGGATCTCAACCTCGAAGTTCCCAATGAAACCCTCGATTGACACAACTTCAGCATTCGTGTACAGGTGGATATTTGACTTCTCCTTTTTTAATTCCTCGACAAGCTCATCGATCAGTTCACTCCCAAGTCTGCCGGACGGATAGGCTCCATATCCTTGGGCCACCCTTCCACCCACAAATGGCTGTTGTTCAACCAAATGTACTTCAATACCAAGCTTAGCCAAATCTAGAGCCGATCTAATTCCCGCAATTCCCGCCCCTATGATCAGGATTTGTGGTGGCATGTCAACTCTTATGGACTCTAAAGCTTTTGCCTTGCTAACCTTGGCAATTCCTGACCTAACCAGCCTTATCGCCTTCTCCGTTGCACCCTCCGGGTCATGTTTGTGAGCCCATGCGGAGTGCTCTCTTATGTTTATATGCTCGAACAAGAATGGATTTAGGCCTGCTCTTGCTACAGCTTTCCTGAATGTCGCCTCGTGCAAGTGAGGAGAACAAGATGCCACGACTACACCGTTTAAACCAAGCTGCTTTATGTCTTCTTCAATCATCTGCTGCCCCTGATCAGAACACATGAACATGAATTCCCTTGCAACTGCAACATTTGGAAAATTTTGGACTGCTTTAACGACCTTGTAGACATCCACTACGTCGGAGATATTCCCTCCACAATGGCATACGTAAACACCTATTTTGTCGTTTACCATGTCTCCCCACCCCTTACTTTGCCTCTGCCATCACTTTGGCTCCAACCTCGTATAGATAATCTATACATTGAACTGCAGCAGCGTTGGCCTCAGCTACCGAGTCTGGGATGTCTTTTGGTCCAGCGGCACATCCAGCCACGAAAACACCTTTCACACTTGTTAGCACTGGATTCGTATTCTCACTAACGGGTTTTATGAAGCCAAACGGATCGAGTTCGATCTCAACGTTCTTAAAGGCTTTTACAACTTCAGAATTCGGTGTTAGGCCAATTGATAAGACAACCATGTCGTATTCCTCTTCCTCAATTGTTCCATCATCAATATTTTCAACTCTTACGATTAAATTCCCACCCTCTTTCTCTGTTATCTTTGCTACCTTTCCTTTGACAAACCTTATTCCCATATCTTCGGCCATGTTGTAGAATTCTTCAAATCCCTTGCCGAACGCTCTGATGTCCATGTAATATACGGTTACATCCGCCAATGGTAGTGCTGAGGTAAACAAAATCGCTTGTTTCGTGGAATACATGCAACAAACTCTTGAACAGATTGGAAAACCTAATGATTTGTCTCTTGAACCTACACACAAAACATACGCGATCTTATCAGGAATTTTTCCGTCTGAAGGTCTCAAAACCGAGTTGTAAGGGCGAGATGGAGCTAAAAGTCTCTCCATCTCTAATGCATGGATTACGTTCTTGTATTTGTCATATCCGTACTCTTTCTTAAGGCAAGCGTCAAACGGTTTAAAGCCGGTGGCGATGATTACAGCCTTAACTTCTTCCTCAACCACTTCTGGTTGTTGTAAAAAATCTATGGCATTTGTCGGGCAGGCTCGCTCACACCTCCCGCATAGAATGCAGTTGTCTAAGTCAATCAACGCCTTTCTTGGAGACGCCATCTCGAAGGGTATATACGCAACTTTTCTCCCAATCAACCCATACTCGTATTCCTTGGGAACGAAAGTTGGACAGGCCAGTTCACATCTCTGGCAGCCTATGCAGTCATCAACTTTAACATATCTAGGTTTTTGTAGTATTTTGACCTTAAATTTCCCCTCACCCTCTTTATAAACCTCCTGTACCTCACAATAGGTCATTATAGTTATGTTTGGATGATTTGCTGTTGCTGCCATTTTTGGAGTCGTAATGCAACCTGAGCAGTCGAGCGTTGGAAAAACTTTGCTGAGTTCAATCATCTTACCTCCGATACTCGGTGATTTTTCGACTAAAAGAACGTGGTATCCAGCATCAGCAAGTGTCAGTGAAGCTTCCATTCCTGCAATTCCACCACCAATAACCATCACGTCGTAACCCATTTGATCACCTTCTGAAGAGTTAGACTTTTTAGGATACTTTAATCGGTCCTAGAGATTGTAAAGTCTCATTGAGGTCCTGGATCTGTCTTCTCAAAGCCTCAACGCATGTACTACAGATGCCAGCTACTTTAAGTCTTTCCCTCTCAATTCCGTTCTCCTCCAGCAGCTCATAAGCCTTCTCGGCACGTTTTGAGGTCTTCTCGATACACGCCTCACCCATAAATGGGCAGTCATCGCCACTGGAAGCTACTAGAACTCCGTCAAAGCCTTTTTTGAAAGTGTATAAAATTAAATCGGGCCTAATTAAACTTGAACATGGAATTCTGATGATGCAGGTATTGGATGGATACTCTGCTTTCGTTAGACCCGCTGCATCAGCAGCTCTGTAAGCCATTTCAGCTGCAAAAATTAAAATTTTAGGTTTGAAATTATTTTCTGTCATCGTCGTTTTCAACTTTTTGTTTTTCCACTTTTCACTTTTTCTTTCTCACAAAAAGTCTATCGTATCCGCCCTCTTCGACATATCCTAGAAACTCGTGTCCCATTTTCTTGCACAAGGCTGGTAAATCCCTTCTTGTGCCCTTATCTGAGGATAATACCTCGAGGACCCCCCCCGCAGGAACCTTTGTTAGAGCTTTCTTAGCTTCAAGCATTGGTCCAGGGCATGATTGGCCTCTAGCATCTACTACTAGATCTGCCTTTAGGTTTTTAAGTTCCTCAACGTCCATTTTGATCACCTCCAACTTTTAATCTATAATAACTGTCTAAAAATTTTTTGAAATCCAATTCTACTTCACCCGACGTAGTATGTGTAAGTTGCTTTGCTGGCCATTTCATGCCATTCGAAGACGCCAGTTATGTCGTCAACAAGTTCATCAAAGGGTTCTAGCGTGTTTACACCCCATTGTTCCGCAGCAGTTGCACATACGAATATCTGTAGTAATCCCTCCTCTTTTGCCTCTTTGAAAAGTTCATACCAAGAAGCAGTTCCAGCTCGTTTCATTTCTTTGATAACGGAAGCTGCATGGTGTTTGTACTCTGGAGACCAAAAACTGTTCTCATCAAACTGATCTAGCTTTTTAATGTTCTCTTTTAGGAAAGCCCAAGCGCCCCAAGTCTGTAAGAAAATAACCACTTTCGCACCCATCATTGTTGCCCCAGTAATAAGAGAAGAAAGGTTCTGCAGCGCATCTACGGTTCCCTTATTCAAAACAACCGCAACAATTTCTTCTTCCTCGGTCATACTTTGGATTGGGGGAAATGATGTATTTAAGTTTTCTCATTTAAAAACTTCGCCCATCTTAAAACGTCAGCCGGGGTTTTAGCGGTGTTTTATAAGCCAAAGGAAACATCATTATAGTTAATTGATTTGGAGTGATGTTGGAAAACGAAAGACATCTAAGCGAGTATGGTATTTTTCAAAAGAATTGATCATCGGAAACTCATAGGTTATATCCCTGATAGCCACTAGCTTTTCAACAAATTATTCGGTATTTGAAACATTTTATGCAGAAAGGCTTTAATACTGGATAATTCAAAAGTTTCCCCATGGCATTGGGA
>QMZD01000255.1 GCA_003662985.1 Archaeoglobales archaeon
ATTCAACTCTTCCCACCCATTTGACATCAGCAGGAGATCCATTGAAGTCAGGTTGGAGAATGGTGTATATACTTATGGAAATTACACTGTTTATCTGGTTAACGGTTATAGCGAAGCCGATTCTACCTACAGTGTCGTGGCACATATCGCGAAAATTGATGCGGCAAAAATGTCCGGATTAAGTTTTAACGGGGTGCTAGCAAATAACGACTCAGTTGGATTAGTTCAATTTAGGTCAACTTTTGGTGGACACAACGTTACGGATCTTGTAAATCCTTTAACAAACGATAAGGATCAAGTGAATGCATCAATCCTCACTCTCTATGGATTTGGTGGAACTGGGATGGGAGATGGTATAAGGCGTGCGTACGAAGAATTACAGGCGAATGGAACTGCTGGGAAGATCCCTGCGATAGTTTTACTATCGGATGGGTATGCCAACGTAATAGACACGAACCCATATCATCCTTGTACAAGCACGAATTACAACTGTCCAACTTCGAGTTCATGTAGTCCATCAGATTACGCAAGATGCTGGGCTGAAGTGGCGAAGGCTGATAATATAACAATATATACGGTAGCCCTCGGGAAAGAAGGTGAGGTAGATAAAGACCTAATGAGGGACTTGGCAACGGCGGATAGCTACTTCTTCGAGGCAGAAAGGGCTGATGAACTTGTTAACATTTATGAACAGATAGCTACAGAGCTGAGGGAGAAAGCTGCTCAAAATATAATTGTTACTGATGTTATACCGCCAAATGTTGAGTTAGATCCTACTTCAATCGAAATTAGGCTTGGAGGAGATCTATTTGGTGGTTTTAACATGTTTGACACGCCTAATGGAACTGCCTTGCAGTGGATAATTCCGCAGATGAACATATCGGATGTGTGGCATGTAACCTTCACAGTAACATCCAATACCACCGGTCTCATTGGACTCGATGTGCCGTATGTCAGTAACGTCACGTACGAGCCCTATCCATTCAACGGCAACATAAAAATATACTATCTGCCAAATGAGACGGTGTTGTATTCTACTGGCCAGAGATCGAGTATGACTCTTGGCTAGCTGGTGTTGTTTTAGGAGGCATATTGGAAATTAGGATCGAAAATCAGAAAAAGTGGTGAGATGCATAGAAAGATACGAATAGAGGAAAAACACGGGAATAACGGGAAATATGAAAAAAGATGTGATTCAGGAGTTTCTGAAATACTTGGTAGTGTGATGATCATCTTAATAATCTCGGTTACAATTGCGATACTATTCGCAATGGCATGGCCCATCATGGAGGACGTCAGAGGTAACATCAGGGAAGGTGGAGTGAAAGATGCATTTTATAGCTTTAAGGAAATGGTAGATCGGACTTTAGCTGGCGTAGATCCGGCTATGAGCATCAAATTTCCTCTAGCAGGTGGTAGGCTTTACACGGACAGCTCAACTAAAATAAACATCGGCGTCTGGCAGTGGAATGCAAGCAACGGCTCTATGGATCTTGTATTTTCAACTTCAGCTCGATATCAGAATATTGGTAGACTCATCTACGATTACGATAACAAATGGGGATACGTTTATGAGTTTGGTGGTCTAATCAAGAGGCAGGGTAGTTTCTCAAAGGTGATATCTTCGCCGAGAATCACTTACCTTGAAAGATCGTTGGGGCATAGATATTTGAGTCTTCCCATAGTGATGGTAACTGGAAATATGTCGTATGGAGGTAGTGGAACACCACAGGTGAAGGTAAAAGTTCTGGAAGTGAAAACCTATGACTTTCACAATGCAACCCTTGATTTCGCAATCGAGTCTGAGGATAACACCGCATGGTACAACTATCTTAATAGCATTGGGATGAATGTCTCCATAGTAGGAAACCAAGTCACTACTTTCCAAAGACACTACGACGAAATCCATTTTACCTTTTACAGAATTCAGGTTGGATATTGAGGTGTTAAGTGGTGAGTATGAAATCTTTCAACCGGTACAACCCTGCTCAAGAAAGCAGAGGATTTCAAAAGGATGAAAGAGCCGTTTCTGAGGTACTCAGCTATATCTTCGTGTTTGCCATCGTCGTGGCGGTGGTTTCGATAGTTTATCTTCAGGTTAACAATATCATAGAGGATACCAAGGATAAGATGAAAATTGAAGGTTTAAGACAGAGCTTTAAGCGAGTGCAGAACGTCATTCAGATAACAACTTATTCCGATGCGCCATCTCAAACAATTGAATTTGAACTTCAGGGAGGCTCGCTCTACCTCAGGAATGAGCCGGATTTTACGATAATTGTGGAAAATGATACTATCCCGGTCGTAACAGGTTCGCTAACGTATGAATTCGAGGATTATATGATTACCTACGAAAATGGCGGAATATGGGAAAGCTATTATGGAGACCACAGGATAGTTTCTGAGCCGAGAATATTCATTCACCACCGGAATATTGACAATCAGACCATAATTGTTGTTGTTCTAACGAGACTCAATGGCTCTTTTTCCTACTCTGGATCGGGATCTGTTAGGCTTGATTTCGAGAAAGCAAATACTTCGGTGGAGACCTACAACCTAAATGGGAATCTGAGAATCTATTATGGTAACTCAACTTTTGCAGATAGATGGGAGGACTTCTTCCAGAACATCAAAACCGTAGAAGGAAACGTTGCATCGGTGCAGGTTGATACAATCAATGACTACGCTCAGTTTTCCTTTAACAAACTTATAATAACCTCTTATGAGGTAACTGTGAGAAGCATAGCCACCTAATGAATGAAAAATTTTAAAATTTAAAAAATTAAAAGCGGTGAATTTATTTAAAACTTCAATCGAGAAACTCTTCATAAACTTTTTGTTGCATTCGCTGATCGAGAAGGATCTCTTTCTCTTTTAGAACTTCTCTCTCAAGTTTTTTGAGGGTTGCATGGATCGCAAATTCCACTCCCCAGCTCTCTCCAGAAACAAAAAACGTTTTCTTATCGGTCGATAGCTTTATCCTTACGAAGATAAGTGGCAAACCTCTAAAGCTCTCCTTGTGTCTTTTTATATAGACCGACATCAGGGCATTTTTGAAGAAATCCTTGAACTTTCGCATGAACTTGTTTATGTCCTCCGAGATAGCATCTTTTTCGAAATCATCCAGTTCAACATCCTGTGTTACGACCTGAATGTCGTAGCTGACGGGAATACTCTTTCTGAGGTAGTATTCAAGGATGTCTTTTTTGATAACGATGCCCTCCGGTACACCATCTCTTGCTATGACAACACTTGAAATCTTGTTTTTGATCATCAGATCTATTATATCCGAAACTGTATCTTTCGCATTCGCCGTTATAACGGGATAGCTCATCACGCTTTCGACCATAATCGAGAGAGTCTTCTCTTTTTCCCCACTTCCCTCCCCCATTCTTGCCCTCTTTCTTGGGGATATTATCCTGTCGACGATGTCTTTCACCGTTAGTATACCGTTCACCTTATGTTTTTCATCCACAACAACTATTCTGTCTATGCCGTAGTTTCTCATCGTTGCCAAGGCTTTTGCAGCCGATTCAAAGGTTTTCACAGTTACAACGTTGGGATTCATCACATCTCTAACTCTGACCTTTTTCAAATCAGATTTGAGAAGTTC
>QMZD01000256.1 GCA_003662985.1 Archaeoglobales archaeon
GGTAGTGGGGTAGATTTAATAGTTTTTAATAGTTTTATTTTTCATCTTTTGGAGTTTTGGAAGTTCTGGGAGTTTTGTGTATAAGGTTTAAACCTTAAATCGAGGATTTTTGGGAAATTCGAATGTGGAACCGTTAGAGAACGTTAGAATAGGATTTAGAAATGGTATCTCTTACGAATATCCACCAATCAACTAATCTACCAATCCACCAACATTCATCTAACTACCACTCTACTTACCCATCCTCCCATAAATTTTTTATATCCTCTCCTTGCAATTATAATGCACTTAGAACCCGCCTTAGCTCAGTCTGGCCAGAGCGCGCGACTGTAGTTTGTCACTGCTCGGACGAGCAGTAATCGCGTGGTCCCCGGTTCAAATCCGGGAGGCGGGACTTCTTAATTTTTAAGATTCGTTATTCACAGTTCTTTATTTTTCCCAAAAGTTTGTCTATTCTGGGAGGAAGCGACTGGAGTTTCAAATTTTGAATGTTACTATTAATTTATCACTTATCAGTAAGCTTTAAGTAATATATCGATTGATCTAATTTAATTAAAGCTTGATCGCAGGTATAAGGAATTGGAGGAGATGAAAAAAGATCTTTTTAGGGGAAAGGAGACGTGACTGGGGGGTTTGTAAATGGGGTTAATTGTGAGAGATTTATTGCGAATAAGTTCTCTTATACCTGCAGGAGCTGTAGGAATTTATATACGTGTTTTGAAGAGGTACTTGTCTGCCCCCTATAAATTAAGATTCAAACCAATTATAGTAGGTGAGATATTAAAAGTAGAGAGAATACTCGCTGGGAACATAATGTTGAAAACTCCAGAAATAGTAAAATACATAAAAGGTCGAGAAATAACATTTACACTCACAGTCCCATCCATGGGAAACTATGATAACCTATATATTTCCGAAGAGTCTTGGGTCGTACTCCGGGATGAATATGGGATAATTCCGGAAGAGTTCGTCTTAACTGTCAAACTAACTAAAGCAATAATTGAAGAAAAGGAAATAAAAATCTACCCAAGAAAAGATATAGAGCATCCATATGAACCCAGTTATGAGTGAGATTGTGAAAAGAAAAGGTCTAGCAGACTATTATTATGACAATTACAAAAAATACAGGGATTTAAAGAAATATAATAAAGCTTCAGAATTTCTTTGGGGAGCGTTGAACAATCTTGTTTATGCATTGGGAGTTGTTTATGGTGAAAAAGTAAGCTCCCACAAGAAAGTTAAAGAGTTCATAAATAATCTTTCAGCTATCTGCAACAAACCAGAACTTGCTAAGTTATTCGCTGAGTCTGCGGAGGTCCTACATGCAAACTTCTATCATGATTTCCTTGATGAAGACTCTTTCAAAGTACATGAAGAGAACATGGAAAAATTACTAGAAATGTTGTCTAAAATCCTCTCTGAAGAGTTAGAAAAGCGAGGCACATCTTTGGATATTTGAAAAGAAAAGTAGGGAAAGATAGAGAATAAAAGGAAATGGAGAAAGGCCTTGTGATAGCTTGACCGAAGGGCGTCAAATGATACCCCCAACAAATTGATAAGATAGCCTGAGCATTTCGATCATGTTATTGTCGTCCTGTTTGAATTGAACACGAGCGAGAGGTATTTCTCTGAATGGTAATGATGGGTTAAGGAAAAGATTTCTAGGGGTTGTTGTAGTAAAATAACAGTGAAGGGTTCAGCATGTTTTTCAGAAGAAAAAAGAAGACTTTTAGCGAGATGTTTGAGGAGTTTTTCAAATCTCTTGGTGATTTAGACCCGAATGGACGCAATATAACCTTCAATAAGTTGATTGTGTCAATTGGAGAGTTAGATCAACAAGCAGACTACCTCTGTAATTTTTGTGGTTTAATCGAGAAAGGAGGTAAGATGAGAGTAGTCACGCTTAAATTTGAGCTTGGCGGATGGAGATCTCTTAATTACAAAGTTATTGCATGTAAAAGATTGTACTTCCAAAGATGATAAGGAATTGTTGGCAATGATACCTGAAAAAGAGATTGAGAGACTGAGAAAGAAGTTTGGAGTAAAAAGCTGAAACTTTAAAAATGAAGTTTGAATTAAAATGATGATAAGATGATAAGAATTAAGGAGGGTCGCCAATGACGATATGTATTGGACTTTTGTGTGAGAATAGAAAGTCCGTTGTTTTAGTTTCTGACAGGATGTGGACTGAGAGCAGCATACTCTATTATGAGTTCGAGCCGGATGAATCGAAAATTGAAAAATTATTTCATAGGGCAGCAGTTGCAACTTCTGGTGGTGTAACAATCCCGAGTAGGGTGATAAAACTCACGAAAGGGTACATCGCTGAAAAATTTGAGGAAATAAATTCGATTGAATACGTTGCAGACATTTTAGCTCATTATTACAGAGAAGAAAGGGCTAAAAGAATTGAAGAACTCTATTTTAGAACGAGGGGGCTCACAATCAAAGACTTCTATGAGGGAGGTAAAATTGGAACCCTTCCACCACAACTTGCTCAATTTCTTGATGAAAGGGTATCCAACTTTACTCTCGAACTTTTGATGATTCTCGGCGGAATAGACGATGAAGGCGGTCATCTTTACCTGATAATGGATCCGGGGAGGCATGAATCTTTTGATAAAGTAGGTTTTGTTGCAATAGGAACTGGTGATAGACACGCAGAATTAACGCTGATACAGAACGAGTTCAGACCAACAATAAACTTAAGTGAGGCGGTGTTTTATGCATTTGCAGCTAAAAAGAATGCTGAACACGCTCCAGGAGTTGGTAAAAAGACAGATATTGTTATATTAACTGAAGGAGATGAGGGAGAAGGATATATCGAGATCAGAGAAGGCGATGAACTAATCAAATATCTTTGTGAGATGTATGAAAAAATAGAAAATGATGCCTTAAACCATAAAAAAGAAATAGTGAGAGAGATAAAAGATATTAATGAATTTCTAAAGAGGTGATACTCATGGTTGTCATTCAAAAGAGAGAAAGTAGGGCTCCTCCAATTACATACGATATGTGGCCTCATTTATTGAAAGAAAGGGAGCGCGAATTGGGTCGAGTAAAGCCGAAACGATTTTGATTTTTTATTCATAATTTATAGACTTTGCCCAATTTTAAATATTTTAAAACGAGAACTTAAAACGAGAACTGAGATAACTTTAGCCTTTACTTCAAACCCCCTTACACAACCTCCGTGATCTACAACCTTTTCTTGCCTTTCACAGTAACCCTCATCCGGTATCCCTTCGAAGGAGTGTTCTCAGAGGTAGCGCAAGCCTTCATTCTTTAGTGTTGACCGTATGGAGGATTTTGGTTGTTTTTATAGTATGTTTAGGTTGTGAAATAGTCAGATTTTGAATACTCGATTAGATTTTTTACTTTGTCTCATCTTTGTAGTATCCTAATCCAACTCAAGACCCCCAACTTTCTGGGGGCAAGATTATTATTGATCCACAGCCTACATAACAGATGGGCAAAGAAATCGAATGGTACAGAACTCCAATTCAAGAAGTCTTCAAACTTGTTAAAAGCTCACCTCAAGGTATAACGGATGAAAAAGCCGTAGAAAAGATTGTATTGTATGGCTATAATGAGATTAAAGAAGAA
>QMZD01000257.1 GCA_003662985.1 Archaeoglobales archaeon
GCTCAACGATCCAGAGGTGATTTTTCTCGATGAGCCTACTTCAGGCTTAGACCCTCAAGGTGCGGCGGACTTCAGAAAGATAATTAGAGACTTAAAAAAAGAGGGAAAAACGATCTTCTTCTCCTCTCACATCCTATCAGAAGTTAAGGAGATCTGTGAGACCGTAGGCATAATCAATAGAGGCAGGCTCATAGCCAAGGGAAAAATCGAGGAGTTCAAACAGAAGCTAACGATAATCGTAGAGACCGAACCAATGATTGATGTTTCGATTCTCGAGCCCTTCGGGAATGTCAAAACCAGGGGTTCCCAGATTATCGTTGAGGCCGAGAAGGATTGTAGGATTGAGATATCAAAAACCCTAGTTCGAGAAGGCTACACAATTAAAGAGCTGCACCTAATGGAGCCGAGCCTTGAGGAGATCTATCTGAGGATCGTTCAGGAGGAGTAATATTAGAGGAATCAGGAGGAGTAATATGGGGCTGCTTATTGTTGCCAAAAAGGAGTTTGCGGATCAGATTACGAGCAGAAGATTCATAGCTGTGCTCGCCATAATGCTCATATTCTCAGCCATCTCATTCTATCAAGGTGTCGATGAATTCATAAGACAATACAGGATGTTCGAAACCAGAGCCGTTTCAGGAAACATACCGAAACCATCGATAATTCAGATCTTTGGCTTTTTCGGCTCCGCAGGCATTCTGACGTTCGGAGGGATTTTAGGATTGCTTATGGGGTTTGACCTCATAACAAAGGAAAAAGAATCGGGATCTTTAAAAACCCTGCTTTCCCATCCAGTTTTCAGAGATCAGATAATAAACGGTAAAGCTTTGGGAGCATTTGCAGCATTATGTATTGTTGTTGCTTTAACGCTCACTATCGCTTTGGGTATCCTAACGATGAAAGGATTTATTCCATCCCTCGATGATTTAACCGCCATACTAAAGTTCGGACTGATAACCTTGGCGTACTTTTTCACCTTCTTCTCTATAGCCTTGTTCGCATCAACTGTTGCCAAAAATTCCAGTTCATCGCTCCTCATAGCCTTTGGTATCTTCCTCATTTTGTCGATGGCCATCCCGATGATGGGCACTTTGGTTGCTCAGGCTGTGGTTGGCAGTCCACCAAACATCGAACCACCAATGCCCCCTCCAATTCAAGCCAACGAGAATCCTGCAGATTTAGAGAAAAGTCCAGAGTGGCAGGAATATCAGCGAAAAATGCAGGAATACGAGCAAAGAATGAATGAGTACTACGACAGAATGAGGACAGTCCAAGAACTGTTCGGAATTTTCTCGCCGAGCACGAACTACATGACTCTCGTTTCTTCGCTCTCAGAAAGAACTTTCATGCCTTTCCAAACTAAAGATATAACAAAGAACCTCGTTGGCTTCGTAATTCTGCCACTGGTCTTCTTTGCTGTTAGCTATATAAAATTCCTCAGGATGGAGATAACATGACCGAAAAAATCGGGAAAACAGCCGGAATGAGTTTTTTAATTATTTCAATTATTTCGATTCTTGCCGCATCTCTTTTAGTCGGATCTGTTGAGAGCGATATCAAGGGAGTAAATGCCGTTCCCGGAGAGACCGTTTCACTCAACCTCGTTGTTACGAACGATAAAAACTATGAGAGAGACTTCCAGCTATCTTACATAGCTCCAGAAGGGTTCGTTGGAAAGTTCATTTACGATGGAAAGGAAATCGAGATGCTAACGCTGAAAGCAGATGAGTCAAAATCAATTCAATTCCAGCTCGAAATACCTCCAGATGCCAAGGAAAAAGAATACTACATCTTTATACAGGCTGCAGGTAGCTTAGCATTTAAAATAAACGTTAAAATGCCGGAAAATCCGTTGGAGATTACGCCATCGGTAACAGGTGTGGCGATTGAAGCTGGAGATACCGTAACATTCTCGATTTCGATCGAGAACAAGATCAATTCTGAGTACAAAGTTGATCTGTCATGCAAAGTTCCGGAAAACTGGAGGTATAAATTCGTCGAGAACGGGATGGAAGTTTACAAAATAATCCTCAAGCCAAACGAAGTTAGAACACTTAGCTTAGAGGTTGAATCAGACAGCAGTTCAGATGTTGGAGAGTACAAAGTCATACCATACTTCAACAAGCAGTTTACCGAGTTAAGCGTCAAAATAGCCAAGACACATAAAGGGGAGAACGGAAAGATCACGATCAGAGTTGTAAGCAAAGAAGGTGAGGCTATTGGATCAGCATTGGTGAGCGTGACTCACAGCACATCCTTAGAACAGGGAAACATCGCACAGACAAATTTCTTCACTTCCGCAGACGGTCTGGTAACGGCTGAAGTTTCACCCGGAACATACACGGTAAAGATATCAAAAGAGGGTTTCTACGAGAAGGAAATCGACGATGTTGAGGTGAAAGCAGGGAAAACAACTGATCTCGGAACGATAACTCTTGATAGAAAGCCTTACTATGCTAAGCTAAGCGTTGAAAATCCTAAAATAAGCTTCGTTATCGGAACCGGCAATCCCGTTTTCAGGTTCAGAATTGAGAACATGGGATATGCGGATGATACCTACAGGCTCAGCGCATCCGGTCTGCCAGAGAACTTCTATGCAAAGTTCAAGGAGGCACAGCAATCAACTGAGGGGATTTCAGAGGTTTTCGTGAAGAGTGGGGATTCTAAAGAGGTGTATCTGGAGATCCTGATCCCACCCAATGCTGCGATAGGAACCTACAATCTCACGTTGTTCGTTGACGGCCACTATTCGGTGAAAAGGAATCTCACCCTTATCCTCAAAGGAGAGTACAAGGTGTTCTTCGAACCGATTCGGGGTTATGTTGTAACGAGCGAAGCAGGGAAAACAGCCGAATTTGAGGCTATTTTGAGGAATGTAGGAGGCGTTACCCTAACAAATCTTAATTTCAGTGTCAGCGCTCCATCACACTGGAGGGTAAGGGTTGATCCGCCGAGTCTTCCTGCTCTTCAGGCAAGAGATGACATTCCTGTCAGAGTTACGGTTCAAATCCCACCGGATGCTCTGCCAAGTGAATACAAGCTCACGCTTAGCATAAAAAGCGATCAGATAAATCAGGAAGAGGTGTTCAGAGTAATCGTAAAGGAGAAGAGCAACGCCGGCATTATTGGTGGAGCAATTATCGTTGGAGCTTTGGCTGGACTTTTCGTGATATTCAGGAAGTTCGGGAGAAGATAGTTGGAGGATACAAACCTAAAAGATACATGGATGTTCAGCAAAACTCTGGCCAGAATACTAATTCAATATCCACAAGGAGCCATGGAAAAAGTTATCGATGTAAACAAAACCGAATTATCGGGAAAATTCCGTTTCATTTTATCTCCGCTATATTGCCATATATCGAGATTGTATGCATTTCAACGATCTTTTACACGATATGTTACGGTTTAATTTTATTGAGAAGGGTGATTGGAAAATTTTGCCCTCATCGATGCTGTATCCACCAGCAGATTTAGCTATAGCCCAGTACATGACGAAGGAGTAGATAAGAAAGAAATACAGGAGGTATACGTGACCCACTCTCTTTCTCGCCTCA
>QMZD01000258.1 GCA_003662985.1 Archaeoglobales archaeon
ATACAGGAGAAGTAATTCCAAAATATTTCCACATATGGAAATGGATTAATGAAAAATTGCCCGCATCAGAGAGACAAACTGCAAGAAGGAGGGCAAAGCCAGAAGCTGTGTTGCGAGAGGCTGAGGGAGCTATATTAGCTCTTGCAGAACAATGGAAAAAAGAGTATGAACGATTCAAAAAATCAGACTACCCTGTACCGCCTGTAATGATTATTGTTTGCGACAATACGAAACTTTCAGAATTGATTTTCGAGTATATTACGGAGAACTCAAAATTTAAGCAGATGTACCCTGAATTATCAGATAATGCCATTAGGATTGATTCCAAACTTCTTGAAGAAGCAGAAAGTATTGTTGAAGGAGAAACGAAACAGGAAGCTGCGGAAAAACTTAGAAAAATAGTTGACACCATTGGCAAAACAGAATGGGAATACGAAGGTGACCCACCCGGCAAAAACATAACCTGTGTTGTTGCGGTCAGCATGCTAAATGAGGGATGGGATGCTAACAACGTAACACAGACTCTTGGATTACGAGCCTTCACATCTCAGCTGTTATGCGAACAGGTGGTTGGTAGGGGCTTGAGGAGAACAAGCTATGATATAAACCAAGATGGGTTTCTCGAACCCGAGTATGTTGATGTATATGGGGTCCCGTTTGAAGTAATACCTGTGAAGAGAAAGGGGACACAAGCAAGAAAGAAAGAAGAGAAAACTTACACTCTTGTAAGAGCGTTGCCTGAAAGAAAACACCTTGAAATCAAATTCCCAAGAGTGGAAGGGTATGTTTTTGATATTAAACAAAAGATTAAATGCAATGTAGATGAATTGCCTGAATTCGAAGTTACCCCGGTAAAGGAGCCTACTGAGGTTGTTGTTAAACCTGTCTCAGCCGTTCGAACTGGTAGGCCTGACAGACTTGGTCCTGGGCCAGAAGAGATTCACTATAGAGATCTTACACAAATTAGGGAGCAGGCTATAATTTATGACATCGCATCTGAGATAACTAACATCCTCGTTCCAACTTCTGATTATAGCTACGCTGAAGATGAAAAAGATAAAAAGATTAAAAAGATATATGCAGCCAGACATATATTGTTCCCACAGGTTCTTAAGATCGTGAATGAGTATTCAGAAGAAAGTAAGATTCGTTAATGCGCCATTTCAAGAACTAGCACTCGAAAAATATCAACAAAGATTAATTGAAACTCTTATAGATGCCATAGAGCCAGACACAGCGTCGGGAGAATTACCTCTCCTCCCTATAATTGAAAGGTACAGACCAATTGGCTCAACATCAGAAGTTCTCTTCAGAACTGTAAGAAAATGCTTTGGAACTGTAAAAAGCCATGTAAGTCACGTTGTCGCTGACAGCCCAAAATGGGAACATACAGCAGCATACTATCTGGAAAAAATTCCATTTGTTGTATCTTACGTTAAAAATGACCATCTTGACTTTACAATACCCTACGAGTACCAAGGCAAAAGACATGAGTATCGACCCGACTTTCTCGCAAGGTTGAAGTGTGAAGACGGAAGTAAAGTTAACGCAATCATTGAAATAAAAGGTTTCGAGACAGATAAGGATAAACAGAAGTTTCTTGCAGCGAAGAAATGGGTTAAAGCCGTAAACAATCAGGGTGGCTTTGGCAAGTGGGTATATGTATACTGCAGAAATCCGCAAAAACTGGAGGAAGCTCTTAAAACTGAACTTGAAAAAGTGTTAGGTGAATTGGGGTGAAATTCTGGCTCTGCATAACCGGTGAGGAGAACTGGAACGTAATTAAGCGAGAGAATGTGTGGGGAGTTCAGGAAAAGCACTGCAACACAATTGCCAAAGTAAAACCGGGCGACAAATGTTTGATTTACGTTATGTCCACAAAGAAGGATGATGAATTAATTCCACCAAGAATAATGGCTGCTTACGAAGTTATCTCGGAAGTATTCGTAGACAGATCAAGAATCTTCAAACCTCCAACAAGAAACAAAAGCGAAATATTTCCGCTAAAAATCAAACTAAAACCATTAAAATCTTTGAAGAGCCAATTGATTTCAAATCTCTCATCCCAAAACTAAAGTTCATCAAAAACAAAAAGAGATGGACGGGGCACATCCAAGGCAAGGCAATGAGGGAACTTCCTAAGGAAGATTACGATCTGATCCTTACTTCGGAGGGACAATAATGCTTCTTGATGCAAAAACAGAGGAATTATGGGTTAAGTACCTGAATCCTAAAGAGATCATTTTTCCAGCCGAGATACATGAGTTGGCTCGTGGCCTACTTGATGCATACAGAAAAATAACCTTAGAGAAAGGTGATTTAGATGATGAGCCAACGTTGCCAGATTTCATAGCCAGAATGATCAAAGAGTATGGAAAATACATTGAAGAGTATGCAAGAAAGTATATAATCGAAGAGAGTCCAGAAATATTCAAGTGGTGGATAAAAGTATCTACAGTTTCAACAGAAGGGGCATTGTTCTCCCTTGGATGGAGCTACGGAGCACCAGTTGTAAAATTATCCTTGATAGCTATCTACTTCACCAAGCGTTTTTGGGTTAAAAGAATGTTTAGAAAGGCATTAAACTCGTTAGAAGAATATCTCAGACATGAGGGCGAAAAATCGATTTTGGGATATGGAGAATGGCTTAGGAAATCACCAAAAATTCGTGGAAGGGTTTGGTCGTCTTCACCAGAGGTTGATGAGTTAGCTGAGTTCCTTAGAGAGGCTAGGGAGAAGATTTACTGGAAGGTAAATACTAAATCTTGAAATAGAGAGATATTGGTAGGAATATCTGAACTCACATTCTATGAATTAGACTATGCATAAGGCAGTGGGGTGGGGGAAGTGAAGGGTGGTAGTATCCTAGTATTTACCTGATATTATTGTCCTTCAAAATTTGAAGGCTAAAAGATAATCAATCAAGAAAACTTATTTAAATTTTAAAGCTGGGGAATCTCCATGGGAAAAGTCACAATAACATTAGACACGCCAGGTGGGATTGATCCATCCATAGTCGAAGAAATTTTCAAACTAAAAGTGGATAAGGAGAAATTCAAGGAGAGACTAAAAGAGATAGAGAAAATTGCTAAGCGAATTAGGAAGCCGAAAGAGGACCCGCTAAAAGTTCTTATGGAGATTAGGGAATGATTACAATAGATGCATCAATTCTCGTTGATGCTTTGCTTGAGGAAATAGAGAGTGCTAAGGAGAGGCAGAGAAAAATCAAAGGCTCTTTTAGCTTTCCTGCTATCGCAGAATTTTGAGCTGAATGCACCAAAAATCATTCTGGTTGAAGTAACTTCAGCCATAAGGAGGCTTACAGGGAGAAAGGATGTTGAAGATGCTCTGAATTTCATCGAGACAAACGTAAGCCTTTTTTGATGAGAGAGAGATATAATTGAGAATGCTGTAGTGGTATCTGACCTCTCTGTATGCTGTGGAGGTGATCATCAAAACCATGTGCCAGTTCATGCAAAAAGACGATGAGTTTGGGAGAAGCAAGTTTTATAACTTTAGTTTTTTATGTTGTACGTG
>QMZD01000259.1 GCA_003662985.1 Archaeoglobales archaeon
AAACATCTTCCATCTGCGATACTTCCATTGCACCTACGTTGAGAACAGAGCCCGGAACATGAACGATCGGATTCGGATTCTCCATTCCCACCGCAATCACGGTATCTGCCTGCTCAAGTTTGGTTGGAATAAAAAATGGCAAATCCTCATGAGCTCTGAGAAATTCTGTCCAGTCCTTCGAAGGAAGTGTGTCACCCCTAAGCCTGTAAGCCCTCACCATACAATCGATTTTCCCTGGGGCAAGCATTCTCGTGCCATATGGTGCTGAAGTCCATCCACCAACCAAAATCTTAACCTCATCTTTAAGCATCTGCCTTAGTAGGAGAGAACCATAGTTATCTGGAAACAGACTAACAATCTGCCCGTCCTCCAGATGGGGAACCATCTTTTCGAAAAAGGCTCTGTGCCCGCTCGCAGGAACAGAGATTAAAATCAGCTCAACTCCCTCAATCGCCTCGGCCATATCCGTTGTTACGACATCAATCTCAGCAACCCCTTCATTTTTGAACCATTTGAAATTCAGTTGGCTGCCTGTTAACTCTATCTTGTGGGTTTCAATAACATCTCCAAGGCTTCTTCCAGCGAATTCAGGCAATTCATACAGTCTGACTCTGTAATTTTTCAAAGCGAGATCTGCGACCATAGTTTGGCCAACATTTCCGGCTCCAAGAACGGCAATATTTTTCATAGATAGGGGTCAGGGGAAGCCTGTTTATAAATTTAGATACCAACAGGATAAATAGGATAAATAGGACACCAAATACCAATAGGGTATCAAATACCGACCGATCAGACTACTTTCCAACTTTTACACCTTACATTCAAATCTTTAAAAGTTATCTGAGCTGTCGTCAATAACCCGATGGAAACTGATTTAAATCAAAATAATCTCCTAAATCTGGAATGGAATCAGGATTTGAATTCAAAATCAAGGATACCCTCGAAAGAATAAGAACGGGAGTCGTTAAGACAGCTCATGGAAAATTCAGAACTCCGGTTTTTGTTCCAGTTGCAACCCTCGCCTCTGTGAGAGGTCTGGATAACAGAGATCTTGAAGAGCTCGGAGCAGAGGTCGTTTTGGCAAACACATATCACCTCCATTTAAGGCCTGGAGATGGGCTAATAAAAAGATTGGGTGGCTTACATAAATTCATGAACATAGATAAACCTATACTAACCGATTCAGGAGGATTCCAAGCATTCTCCCTCGGATTTGGGATGGAGCATGGAGTTGGAAAGATAGCGAACAACATATTTCTCGAAGGGCTTAAAGAGGTGGAGTACAAAGGTGACAAATTGGCATTTGTAACCGATAAGGGTGTAAAATTCAAAAATCCGATTACCGGAGAGATAGTTGAGCTCACACCCGAGAAATCGATGAAAATACAGTCTAACCTCGGGTCAGACATAATCTTCGCTTTTGATGAATGCACATCTCCACTATCGGATAAAGATTACACGGCAAAGGCCCTTGAAAGAACACATAGGTGGGCTGAGGAATGCCTGAGATATTACGACAGGAAGCAGGCTCTCTTTGGTGTGGTGCAAGGAGGGGAATACAGAGATTTGAGAGAGAAATCGGCAAGATTTATGGCTGAAAGGGATTTTGCCGGATTTGGGATAGGTGGATCGCTGGGTAAGAGCAAGAAAGACATGCATAACATTCTGGACTGGGTGATACCACTGCTACCCGAAGAAAAGCCGAGACATCTATTGGGAATAGGAGCGGTAGAGGATCTTTTCAACTGCGTTGAGAGAGGAATTGACATGTTCGACTGTGTCGCCCCCACAAGATGGGCAAGGAGGGGACATCTCTACGTAAGCCCACCAGAGGGAAGTCCAAAGAACAAATTCAGAATTCACATTCAGAACTCCTGTTTCAGAGAGGATGGGAAGCCAATAGATAATTCATGTGAGTGCTTTGTCTGCCAGACTTACTCAAGAGCCTATCTTAGACATCTTTTCGTTGCAAATGAGCTTTCATACTTCCGCCTCGCATCCTATCACAATCTCCACTTCATCTTAAGATTAATGGACAAGATAAGAGAATCGATAAAGGATGGGAGCTTTTTTGAATTAAAGAAGGAGTGGCTTGGCTACGTTTAACCGACTAGTTTGATTGAATTTTAAGATTTTAGATTGTTCAGATTTAAAAAGATTTTAAAAATCGGGCAATTTTGCCAACACTCAACTAAGATTTATCCAAAAGTTCAAATGCTTCAAATATATTCTAAACACCAAGTCTAATATTTTAAACTACCAAATCTCCAGTACTCAAATATACTCTTCAATCTCAACCTTTTTCCCCATCTTCGTGCTGAGATAAACGAAAGGTGTATCCAAGGCTGCAACGATGAACTTCATGATATAGGATGTGATGAAGATCTCAATTATCACCTCAGTCGGAAAAACCTGAGTCCAGCCGATTCCAAATCCGACGAAAGCTATCCATGTGAAAACGATATTGTCTATGAGTTGCGAAACCATCGTCGAAGCGTTGTTCCTGAGCCAGAGGTATTTGCCAGCCATCCTTCTCTTCCAGAAGCTGAATGCCCATACATCGTGAAACTGAGAGATTAAATATGCAGAGAGACTTGCTACAGTGATCCTCGGCAATAATCCAAATATCTGCTCTAAAGCAGGGCTCAAAGTATCGCTTTCATCCGGAATGAAAGCCAGGCATATCTGCATGATCAAAGTTGTAAAGATGAGAACGAAGAATCCAATCAACACGGCTTTTCTTGCATCCTCTCGGCTGTGGTTCTCGCAAAGAATATCGGTTACAAGGAACGTTGATCCGTAGATTATGTTTCCCATAGCCGTAACCAGGCCAAAGAACTTGATCGTCTTCATAACCTGGATGTTCGCAACTATTATCGCCATTGCTGTCCAAGCATAAAGTCCAGTTTTCCCGAAAAATCTGTATGCAAGGGTTATACCGGTGAAATTAACTACTAGCAGGATGAACCAGAGGATTTCATTATTATATTGGTGTAGCATCCTGACTCGAGAGACCTAAATGGATTATTAAATTTTTGATTTCAAGTTTTATTATAAAAAAATTGAAAGTAAAAAAGGTAAAAAACTTAATTAAAACAAAACTATTTCTTCGCTATTGTAAGTTTCTTAAATCCGGAAATTATCTCTACCGGGATCCCTTGAGCCTCAAACATACTTTCTAAGAAGGTTTTAAGTATACTTTGCTCGCTCCTAGTAGATAAAACAACCGTAAACGCCTCATCGCTATTTGCTTTCACTTTGAACCAGTTTCCGATTTCTAGTGTTTTTAGTGTCTCATAAATACCTTCCAGACCCATCTTCTTATTTTGAACTCCTTTACTGTATCCGATTTTCCTTATGTGGTCAAAAAAAATCATCAGTACCTATTTTGTTCAGCTCATCAAGGATTTCTATCCATAGGTCAATATCAACCAAAACGTACTCTTCACTTTCCAGCATCTCCCCAAATGGAACGTTAGCCCATCCAGCACCCAGACCAAACATTCCTGCCACAAAGGGGTCACTAG
>QMZD01000260.1 GCA_003662985.1 Archaeoglobales archaeon
ATAGCCCATGAAGTGCAGATTTTCGAGGATTTGAGTCATCTAATGGGCAAGCATGATGTCAAAGCTGACGTGATTCTGACTCCTAAAAAGATTATCAGGTGCAGTTGAGTTTGTCTATTAAACTGATACCAAAAACTCATCCCTCACGAAGTTTAAACTCCCACATACACCAAACGTCTCGTCGCTCATCCGGAGGCGCGAAAATACATTCCACCTCTATTCTTTCATCGATCTCCTTTGCAAAGAGTTTAAACTCTCTGTAGTGCATTTCTTTACAAGGAAACACCTTCTTGCCGCTTTTTAGTCTGGCTTCCTGAGGCGGGCAAAAAGGGACTTTAATCACAATTTTCCCGTCTTCAGGTTGGCCTTCCACTTCATAGCCTACGATTATCGACCAGGGAAAATACTTTAAAGCCTTTATAAAACCCTTCAACCCCTTTCCCTCTATTTTAAATCTCTTTTTGATGTCTCTTGCAGATCTCCCCGCCATTTCCTCCCATACTCTCTCATTCAATTCTACAGCTGCATTCAAACCGAATCTATCCTCTACACCAAGAAACCAAAATGCATCAACAAGTCTGTACTGTCTCAAAAGAAAGTTGATGTATTCGTCTTTTTCGTTCTCTCCTAATTCCAGCTTTATTTTGAAGTTTGTATTTTTCTGACCACCCTCCATGCAATTGAATTTACGGAAGACAAATAATAAATTTGCCACGAGCCATACATGAGCATAAAAGAAAACAACGGTCCCGATCCTAGGTTCAGGAAAACTAAAATATCGGGACTCCTACTCTTTCTCATGCAAAGAAATCTGATTTTTCTTCCAGAGCATTTGTCCAAGGAGCTCCTAGAGAGCTATGGAATAAAAACGGCAAGGTGCGTTTTCGCTGAAACTGAGGATGAGGCTGTTGAGGCTGCAAAGAAGATAGGATTTCCCGTTGTAATGAAGGTCGTTTCATCAGGCATAATCCACAAGAGCGATGTTGGCGGGGTTTTGCTTGGTATAGAAGGCGAAGAAGAAGTCAGAGAATCCTTTCATCGTCTGATGAAGATCCCGAAAGCGGAGGGTGTGAACGTTCAGCCAATGCTCAAGAAGGGAATTGAGGTTATAGTCGGGGTTATGGAGGACAAACAGTTTGGCAGAGTAATCATGTTCGGGCTGGGAGGCATATTCGTAGAAGTCTACCAAGATGTTTCCTTCAGGATTTTGCCCATAACAAAGAGGGATGCAGAAGAGATGATCAAGGAAATAAAAGGTTACAGGATTCTGAGTGGATATAGGGGATTTGGGGGATTTGGGGGATTTAAAGGAGATGTAAAAAGCCTTGTGGAGCTTCTTGTTAAAATATCGGGGATGGCTGAAAGAGAGAAAATCAGAGAGATGGACCTCAATCCGATTTTCGTTTATGAAGAGGGATACGCTGTTGCAGATGCGAGAATTTGGAAAGAAGTTCAGATTTAAATGGACTTAAAATTGAATTTAAAGCGAGCTGATATGAGTTAAAGTAACTCCGAGAACTTCCTTTTTATCTTACCATATTCAACCAATCCGGCAAGGGCTTTTGCAGACAGTTCTGGGGTTGGGAACGTCGGAATGCCGTTTTCCTCCAGAATTTCCTTTTCCTCATCCCAGAAACCTGGAGGGAAGTTCAGACACATTGTAACGGGCTTTCCACTTTCTTTGTGCCCCTCAATTATCTGTCTCACTGGAAGCTGGAGAAAGTCCTCAGACCAAGAGTAGATGTAGTTAACAACCAAAGCATCCACGTTCTCATCTCCAAAAACCGTTTTGATAACCTCACCGCAAAGTTCTCTGTCGTTTGCAACGTATCCAAGGTCGACAGGATTCGTTCTGATCGTGTAAGGTGGTAAAAGTTCCATCAGCTTTTTCTGGGTTTCCTCGGTGAAATCTGTAAGCTTGAGGCCTTTTAGCTCGCATACGTCAGCAGAAATCATACCTAAACCGGCAACAAGCGATATCACTGCCACCCTGTCTCCTTTGGCAGGAGGTTGATATGCCAATGCCTTTGCGATTGAAACGAGTTCAACTGAATCCTCAGCTATAATCACTCCAGCCTGTTTGAACGCAGCGATATAGAGTTCGTACTTTCCTGCAAGAGAGCCAGTATGAGATTTGGCGGCTTTGTTGGCTTTTTGAAATCTGCCCGCTTTGTAAGCTACTATGGGTTTGTAGGGAGTCACCTCTCTAGCAGCAAGCATGAGTTTCCTCGGTTCATCGATTCCTTCGACATATAAGGCGATGCTCTTGGTTTCATCGTCGTGAAGCAGGTATTCAAGCATGTTATGGAAGTCTGTGTTCACTCTATTTCCTAACCCAACGATCTTGCTAAATCCAATACCTTCTTTAATTGCATAGGGCATTATAACATGGCATACTCCACCGCTTTGGCTGACTAGGGCTATCTTTCCTTTTTTTATGAGGGACAAGGCTGGTGTGAAGCTTGCATTGAGATTTGCATTCAGATTTACCATCCCAAAAGTATTCGGGCCAATGATCTTTATGTTCCCCTTATTCGCAATTTCTGCAAGCCTTCTATGATGCTCCTCCCCCTCTCTAATCTCAGCCTCCCTGAAACCCGCTGAGATAACAACGGCAGCCTTCACACCTTTTCTGACACAATCTTCCATTACATCGAAAACGGCCTTTTGGGGTACTGCAATCACCACCAGATCGACTTCATCGGGAATCGAGTCCAGCGAAGGGTATACCTTCAACTCGAAAAGTTCCTCGTAAGATGGATTTACCGGGTAAACCTCCCCTTTAAAACCGCTTTTGAGGAAACTTCGTAAAACATGATATCCCATCTTTTTTGAGTTTGCTGAAACACCGATTAATGCAACCGATCTTGGATTGAAAAGAGGTTTAAAAGTGGCAATGATCTCTCTAGGCTTTTTTTTCATTTCTTTTTTCCCTTTCTTAAGAGAATCCATATTGGAATCCCTTTTGAAACGTATATAACTGTTATGTCCTATTGTGTTATCATTATCCTGATCCCCGAGCAAAGAATTTAGATTTTGGAGTTGATGAATTGGTGTGAAGAGTTTTAATACAATGAACATGTCTTTCGGAGTGAATCTCCTCCCTTGGAGGAGGGTAAAGCGATGCATAAGGTGTGGAAAGTGCTGTTCATCTTTAGATGTTCCCTTAACCCATGAAGAGGAGGAAAGGTTGAGAAAATACGGAGATGTCTTTAGAAGAGGTAAGATAGGAGTTTACCTAAGAAAAATGGTTGCTGCATCTTCTTTGATGGGGAATGTAGAATCTACCACGAAAGACCTGAAGCTTGTAAAAAAGCTTTTTACCAATACAAGGGTAGAAAAATTTACGTTTATATTGATAGAAGTTGCAGCGGAGTAGGGGTGGGAGAAAAAGTGGAGAAGGTTATCCAGAGGCTGTTGAGTGGTTGTTGAGTAGATTTAAAGTTTTAACTTTGAAAAGGATCAAGGGAGTAAGAAGAATTGGACATTCTAATGGAACTAGGCTTTAAAATCTCGCTACAGA
>QMZD01000261.1 GCA_003662985.1 Archaeoglobales archaeon
AGGAAAATCAATTTTGAGGATGTTCTTCCGAAGATCAATATACCAACATTGATTCTCGTTGCAGAATGTAACCACTCCTCCAGCAATTGGAGAGACGATGGCAAAGCTTATACCAAACTCAGACATAAAAATGGTAAGCAATTTAGCCCATCTCGCAAAAATTGAGAATCCAGAGGAATTTAATAGGTATGTGGTAGAGTTTTTGATGGGTCTGGAGGGTTTAACGAAAGGTGAAACGAGTCAAACGATTGCTCTCGGGAAAGATGAAATTTACAATACCAGCTTACAAATAAATATCCATTCCTCCCACTATCTTTATGGATCTTCCAAGGTTCATCTTCCAAGCTGAGGAAAATCTTGTCGAAAAACCTTGGGGTGGCAGATGGATCGCCATGCTAAAAAGCTTGGAAGGAGATAGAATTGGAGAGTCCTGGGAGTTTTCAACTCACCCATCCAGACCATCTTATGTTATGGTTAGGGGAAAGAAAATCAGTTTAGTAGATCTTATTCAAATAGCAAGAAAAGAGATTCTCGGAAATATCGACTCAGGAACCTTACCGATTCTGGTTAAGTTTTTGGATGTCGAAGGGAAAATTAGCATTCAAGTGCATCCCACCAGCGAAATTGCAAGGATGCTTGGAGAAAGAGAGGTTGGGAAAAACGAGGCATGGATAATTCTGAATGGTGGAAGTGTATATATCGGATTCAAAGAAAATGTGGGTAAAAATATATTCGAGATGCCTCCAGCAGAGATCTTAGGAAAAATGAACAGATTTGAAGCGAAATATCTGGATTCCTTCAGGATTCCAGCCGGTACAATTCATTTTGCGGAGAATACAAAAATCCTTGAAATATCAACAAACTCCAATTTGACCTACAGAATCTACGACTTTGAGGGGAGAAAAACCCAGGCTGAGAAGGCTATTAAAGCTCTTAAAATGCAAAGAACCAGAATTGAGGAGGTTAGGGGAGAAAGGGGTAAGATTTCAATGGAAGAGTTTGAGGCAGAGATACTGCACCTTGAGGGGTGCCTTGATCTCTCAACAATGGGTGTTTTCAACATCCTAATCTCCCTTGAAGGTTCAGCTATCCTTAGAAGTGAAGGAGAAGTTTCAGAGCTCAAGAGAGGATATTCATGTCTTATTCCTGCGATAACCGGTATTTACACGATCGAAAGTGATAAAGCTGTGATTGGAAAGATCTATGCGAAGTAAAGGCTGTAATTGAAAAGATGGTGATGACATTTGGGAAAAATTTAAAAGTATGGGGAAAATTTTAGGTAGATGTTCAAGCTGATCTGCGAATTAGGCGCTGAAGTCCGTAGAGAGAACAAGACCGAAGATATAGTCAAAAGATTGTGTGTTATTACAGCCAACAGAGTCCATCTCAAAAGATACCCCGTCGACAATCCGGTAACGATATTCAATCCCTCCCTAGTGGTCGAAGACGGAGAGATAACAATTTACGCCAGAATCATTCTTGGGTATTTTACCTATGCCAGTGCTGTTGCTGAGATATTTGTCCCTCATAGAGATATCTACACAAACGCTTTTTCCGGGCACTACACTGCTGAGATAAAGGTGTTTCCAAACAACAGATTTGATTTATGGGGAGTTGAGGATCCAAGGGTTTATGAGATAGAAGGAAAGAAGTACATGACATACTGTGGGAGGACTGTAAACTACTTTAATCCTTCTATTAGAACGGAGAGAACCCTTCCGATCACGGCTGTAGAAGAAAAGGACAGATGGAAAAAGCTATCGGTTTACAGGCTCGCCCCAGAACTCAGGGGTTTTGTTATAAGTGATAAAGATGCTTTTCTTTTCAAGGCGAAGGATAAACTAATGCTGTTCCACCGCCTCCACATGAGCGATGAGAAGTTCTATCCGGTTATAAGTGAGGTGCCAAGGAAGTCACTCGATTCAGAGAACTTCCAGGAAGTTACGGTCGAGAATACATCACTAGCCCTTGAAGCCCAAGAGTTTGAGGAAAAGATAGGCTGGGCAACACCACCCGTTAAGGTTGATAAGGAGTACCTCTTTCTAATGCATAGTGTTGACAAAGAAACCAAGATCTACAGGGTTTTCGCCCTACTGATGAACAGAAAGCTGGAGATCACCGCTGTAACCCCACACTACATCCTCGAGCCAAATGAACCCTACGAAGTTTATGGTGACAGGCCATTTGTCGTATTCCCATGTGGTGCACAACTAATTGATGATTCCCTTCTGATATCTTACGGAGCAGCAGATTCGGCTGTGGTTGTGGGAGAGATCGATGTCTCAGAGCTAATGTCTATCCTCGATACGAATAGAATCAAGTAGTCAATTTAATGGATTCAAATGGATTCAAATAGACTCAAATAACTCCAGAAATTTCCTAGCTACTCTCCCTACCTCATTCTGCTCAACGTATTTTTCTGCGGCATTTATGATTCGTGCTCTCAACTCATCATTCTCAATTAGTTCGATGAGCTTTGTTTTAAGATCTTCTACATCTTTGTAGACGACAACCGGCAACATTTGTTCATCCAAGGTTTCAAAGTGTCGGGTGTTGGGAACTACAGTTGGTACGAGACTTCCCAAACACTGGAAGAGGGTTGAGGAAACAACAACGAACTTTGTTTTCCCCTTAGGCAGGAGGTGGATGTCTGCAGAATGTAAACGAGCATAGAGTTCCCTGTTGGATATCCTCCCATTGCTCTGCTCGATCCATGGTTTCTGGAAAGGGAGAAAACCATCAGACCTTATTATCCTATAGACAAAATCGTATCTTTCGGCCAACCAATCAAGGGCTTTTATATAATCAACATACTCCCCGAGTGGCTGTCTTCCAAAGCTGAAGAAAGTAAGAATATCTTCTGCAAACTTCCTATTTCCTTTCTCAACGGGATGACACGGATATGGGATTACTCTTGTTATGTCTCTGTAATCATAGAGCATCTCGTTGATGTAGCGCTCATCGAAAACGACAAGAGAATCGAAAACCCTGAGATTCGAGTATCTGAGATGAGACCTACTTCCCTCATGAATTACAGCCACTTTTTCACATTTCAATTTTCTTACGAGCTCTTCCACTTCCCTATAGGGTATGCTCGTGTAAGACTCAACGACAAAGAAATCAAAATCCCCTTTCAGAATGTTATCAAAATCCAAACTCCCTCCCTTAAAATCTTTTGGCCTGAGTTCAGCGTAGCACCGGATTACGAAGGGTTCATCCTCTTTGATTATCCGATGATGCCACCAGCGGTTTGCCGTCTCAACATAAGGAGCGAAAACCTTGATTTCATGACCCATTTTAATAAATTCCCAAGCTAAAAGCTCGGCATGCATGGAAACACCACACGTGGCGTTCCATCTCGAAAGTATACCGATTTTCATAAATTTTAAGTTAACACTTCTCGGTATAAATAATTTAATTTCTTTCCAGAATGGTTGAATTACGCAAAACACTTGAATAGGGAATATAAAACAAGAATTACCGCGGTAGATACAATTATAACATAAACCCAGACCACA
>QMZD01000262.1 GCA_003662985.1 Archaeoglobales archaeon
CACGGAGAAAACGAGAATTTGTTTGATGAGAACGTCATTAGCGATGTTGAAGGGACTTTAAAGGAGCTTAAAGAAAAATACAATTACATTTTAACGATTGGCCATAGTTTGGGCGGTTTGTTGAGTCTAAAAAGCTCTTCAGACTTTGTGATTGCCATCTCGCCTCCTCTGATGCCCAATGTGGTAGCTGTAGCGGAGTTTATGCTTAGGGTCAATTCCTGTAAAGTCAACGAAAAAGACAAGGACGTTTTATTCAGGATACTTGAGAAGTATAACCCACCTGAAAGAAAAGACGATGCTTTGATCATCTACGGGTTGGGTGAGTCGAAGGGGATAGAGATCGGTATTAAGAAGTGGGTTGAAGGTAGGAACGTTCAGGTTGTTGCAATCGATGAAAAACAAGCTGCTGTGCCAGAGGTGGAAGTTAATGCTGAGGAACTTAAGGCGTACATTCCAAACTTCATTAGCCATCTCTCGATAATGCATGCAAAAAAGATAATTGAGGCACTGAATGACATTAAATGAAGAATAATAAATTTTTCTTCCTTAAGCTATTATCCCCAAATTTGTCTCCCTGCATTTAACTCCTAAAACTATGCGGGGGGAGGGATTTGAACCCTCGGACCCCTTCGGGACTAGACCCTCAATCTAGCGCCTTTTCCTGACTCGGCAACCCCCGCATCATTGATGAAGATTTTTAAACTTTCAATCTGAATATTCAACTCTCCAATCCAAATCCCTAACATAAGCCATCTCTAGACTGTTTATGAAGTTTATGGTTTAAGTTTTAGAGGTAAAACGCTGGACGCTTCCAAAATTAGAGTTACATCGATTACCACTGTTTCTCAATTCATCTTTTCTTTCCATATTTCAATCTGTACCTCTCGGCAACCCTCCAAGCGATTATCAGCTTTGCGATATCCACTTCGTCCACCTTTTCCTTTTCGAGTATTTTTCCACCACCAGCCACATCGGCAATCGATTTCTCGAGATCTGAAAAGGTTTCCCTACTAACGACTCCATTGAACTCAATTAAGCTGTATATTCTACCTCCTCTGGTAATTTTTCTATATTCTAAATAGAATTCATCTGCTTCAAGCTCCACCATCGATGAGAGGTTCAGAGGGAAATAGATTTCGCTCAACCTCTCACCCGTAATCACTTGGAGAATCCTTATCCAGTACGGTGAGCCCTTCTGGTATTCTTTCCTCGATTTATCTTTCCTTATTTTGACAATAACCTCGGCTCTTCTCTTCTGTGGCTCAACGTACTTCTTATAATCAATTTTCCTCAATTCCATCTCTTTAAGCACTTCTTCGAGTTTGTATCCCCTTTCATTAACATCCCTTCTTATTTTCCACTCCCTTCTAACCTCGAAATCCGGATCTATAAAAATTCTAAAGTCGAATAGCTCGGCAATCTTCTTTTTGTAGAAGGGATGTAACCCCTCAACAATCACGATTTTTCTCGGTTCAACCTCGACAGGTTCAGAAAATTTTCCAGTTGAGTGATCGTAAACGGGCATTAAGATCTTCTTATCTTCTTTAAGCGATTTTACATCCCCATAAATCCTTTCAAAATCATTTGCTTCAGGATGGAGCGGAGTAAGATTCAACTTTCTCCTCTCTTCTCTGTCGTATTTGTGGTAATTATCCAAAGAGATCGTAATGACGTTTTCCTCCCCGAAAAGCCCCACTATACCTTTGGCAAACGTTGTTTTACCAGATGCACTATCGCCAGCTATTCCGACGATGAATGCCATGAAATTCTCTCTTTACCAATTCTTAAATACTTTTATATATCCCCATGAGGATTCGATATAAATGAAATCTGATAATGAGAGTCTTTCATTTGTTGAATTCTCAGAATTCTGCATGGAGCTTGAAAAGACTTCTTCAACTCTAGAACTTGCTTCCAGAATTTCAGAGTATTTAAGGAAAATAAAGAACGATGATGACCTCTACAACTTCTCCCTTTTCATCCTCGGCAGAGTCTACCCACCATGGGATGAAAGAGAGGTTGGTGTCGGTGTTGGTTTGATATATGAGGCTTTGAGAATTTCTACCGGCTTGAATAAGGCCCAGATAGAGAACTTCGTTAAGGAAACCGGAGATTTAGGGATCGCATCGGAGATGGCACTATCAAAGAAGCTCCAGACCTCTCTTTTCGTCCAAGAACTCACCTTGCAATATGTAAGAGAGGTATTTGACTCGATGAGCGCTTTGAAAGGAGAGAAAAGCCAGAAAAAGAAGATAAAGATGCTTGTCGACCTTTATTCCTCTGCTTCGCCTATCGAAGCGAGATATCTTACGAGGCTCCTCCTCGGTGAGATGAGGTTGGGTGTTGGGGAGGGAATTCTAAGAGATGCGATTGCTAAGGCTTGGGGGCTCGATGCAGACCTCATTGAGAGAGCATATATGATTACGAACGATTTTGGGACGGTTGCAATTACAGCTAAAAACGAAGGGCTTGAAGGATTGAAAAAGCTGAAAATAAAGCCACATATCCCAGTGAGGATGATGCTCGCTCAGGTTGCTGAAAGCATCGAATCAGCAATCAGCGAGATGGGAAAAGCAGCTGTTGAATGGAAGTTCGATGGAACAAGGGTTCAAATCCATTATTCAGATGGCAAAATAACGATATTCTCCAGAAGGCTTGAGAATGTAACGAGAGCATTGCCCGATGTCGTCAACATGGTGAAAGAGAATGTGGAAGAGGGAGTAATCCTTGATGGAGAGGCTATTGCGGTGAAAGATGGCAGACCACTTCCATTTCAGAACATCTTGAGGAGATTCAGAAGGAAGCACGATGTTGCAAAGGCTGCAGAGAGAATTCCCATAATAGTGCAGCTGTTCGATATTCTCTACTGTAAAAACGATCATTTTGATGGTGAAACGATTGACTTACCGCTGAGGGAAAGAAGGAGGATACTGGAAAAGGTTGTGAAGGAGAATGAAGGTTTGAAGGTTGCAAAACAGATTCAGACTTCCGATCCCAAAGAGGTTAAAAGGATCTTTGATGAATCGCTTGAAGCTGGGCATGAAGGTGTGATGATAAAGAATCCCGAGTCCACCTACATCCCTGGAAAAAGAGGAAAGAACTGGCTGAAACTCAAAGAGGTTATGGAAACCCTCGATCTGGTCGTTATAGGTGGAGAGTGGGGAGAGGGCAAGAGAAGTCATCTGCTCAGCTCCTTTGTTCTCGCCTGTGTGGATGACAATGGAGAGTTGATTCCAGTTGGCAAAGTTGCAACCGGATTTACAGACGAAGATCTTGAGGAGCTAACTGAACTTTTCAAGCCCGAAATAGAGTTTGAAGAGGGGAAAAAGGTGATAATAAATCCAAAATATGTTTTTGAGGTCGCATATCAAGAAATTCAGAAAAGTCCCAAATATGAGAGTGGTTTCGCCCTTCGTTTTCCACGATTCGTTAGATTGAGAGAGGATAAAGACGTATCCGAGGCTGACACATTGGAAAGGGTTTCAAGGCTTTACGAAAGCCAGTTTAAAGCTTAG
>QMZD01000263.1 GCA_003662985.1 Archaeoglobales archaeon
CTATTTAATTAATTATTTTAAAAATAATTTCAATATTAATTCTAATTAATTTTAAATTTTATTAAAATATGTTAAATTATGACTTTTTAAAATTAATTTACATCAGTACTATTTTAACTCTGGAATAATTTTATTACAAATTATATGGAATAAAAATTTTTCGGGTTGCCTAAAATTCAAAGACTTGGTCTCTCAATCATTCCACAATTGATGTGAATAAGAGATATTTCATGCAATTAGGGGGGGTTAACTACGAAAATAGCCTCACTTGTTGGTTTTCGTACAACTGTCTGCTAAATCATTACAACATTTATGTTATGTAGCTAATTTCTTGGGCTTAACTTTTTAGGTCTAAATTAATTAATAGAAATATAATTATATTAGAAAATAAAAGCTAAAATTAAATAATACAATGTGTTGATATCTTCTCAAAACGATTTATTTTTAAACTAATTATTTTTTTAATTTTTTTAATTATTAAATTTTACTTTATTTAATTAATATTCGTAAAAATATTTAAATTATAAAATTTTCATAAAGTTAGTGTTCAGGAAAGTTGAAAGTGAGTGAAAAAATAAAGAGGAAAGCAAATTAATAATTTTAATAAAAACTTTCATCGGGAAGTTTCTCTAGGTATTTGACATGATCCCGTAAAGGATGCTTTAACATCGTTTCTGAGTAAATAGACTAGAAAAGCCATAGACAGAATAAGCACAGCCATAGGTGCGGGCTTTCCACTGACTGCTCCGCCTATTGAACCTATAAAAGCAAAGACCAGGAGAATCATTGAGGCCGTTCTTGCCCAGGCTTTTAAATCCCAGAGTCCTTTGGCGATATAAATTCCGATGCCCCCTGTTCCGATAGAGACGAGGGAGACCATGATCGTATATAACCTATCCAATCCTTCTACAGGTGTTATTAGAAAGGTAAGGAAGTAAATTCCCATAACAATGACTGAAACGCCGATAAATGCGATTAAAGCAGCCAAAATCAGAACGCCTACCGGTTTATTCATCAAAGCGTTTTTCTTGAATTTGAGTTATTTAAGTTTGTGGTTTTTGTGGTTTTATTTATTTAGTCCAAGATCGTCAATTCAAAATAATTAAATATTAAAAAAAGTAAAAAGTAGTGTGGTAAAAATGGGAAGGTATGTTATTTTGTCTAGATTGACGGACGAAGGAGCGATAACTCTGAAGGAACACCCGGATCGGATTAAAGAAGTAAACGAAGAACTTGAAAAAATGGGAGTTAGAGTGTTAGAGCAGTATCTGGTTCTAGGAAGCTATGATTTTGTGAATATAGTGGAAGCTGAAAGCGATGTAGTAGTCGCTAAAGCGATGACAGAGCTTGCATCAAGGGGTACCGTAAGAACGATTACGATGCCTGCAATTCCGGTTGATGAACTTATCGAGCAATTGAAAAAGGACTGAAATCCTGGGATCAGAATTAATTCAAGAAATGCAAATTTTTTAATACATTCTTGATTTTTTTTAATCAATGCTCGAATCTGAAATTTGGGTTGAAAAGTACAGACCGAGAACTCTTGATGAGGTCGTTGGTCAGGATAACATCGTACAAAGGTTGAAGGGTTATGTTGCTCAGAAGAATATCCCACACCTGCTTTTTTCAGGTCCTCCAGGAACAGGAAAGACCGCCTCAGCCATTGCTCTCACGAGGGACCTTTTTGGGGAGATATGGAGAGATAATTTCATTGAAATGAACGCAAGCGATGAACGTGGGATAGATGTTGTGAGGCACAAAATAAAGGAGTTTGCCAGAACGGCTCCTATTGGGGGAGCGCCGTTTAAGATAATATTCCTTGATGAGGCTGATGCTTTAACTCCCGACGCTCAGGCGGCCCTTAGAAGAACGATGGAAATGTACTCAAGAATATGCAGGTTTATTCTAAGCTGCAACTATGTTAGTAGAATCATCGAACCAATCCAGAGCAGATGTGCTGTTTTTAAGTTCAGACCGATCTCCGAAGAGGCGATGAAAGCAAAGCTAGTGGAGATTGCAGAAAAGGAGAATTTAAAGATCACAGAAGACGGATTGAATGCCCTAATCTACGTAGCTGGAGGGGATTTTCGAAAGGCGATAAATGCTTTGCAAGGAGCCGCTGCCTTTGGAGAAAAAATTGATGCTGAGGCGATATTTCAGATAACTGCAACTGCAAGACCTGAAGAGTTAAGGGATGTCCTCGACTTAGCTTTAAATGGGAACTTCCTAGAAGCAAGAGCCACGCTTGAAAAACTACTCGTTGAATACGGGATGTCAGGTGAGGATGTGGTAAACCAGCTTTTCAGGGAGATAATCTCCTCCAATTTTGATGAGAAGCTGAAAGTAGTTCTTATTGATAAGCTTGGGGAAGTAGATTTCCGCCTTACAGAGGGTTCAAATGAGCGAATTCAGCTGGACGCATACCTTGCATACCTCTCAACGCTGCTCTCAAGAAAAAAGAAGGAGGAGGAATGAAAGAGAAAGCAACGATAAAGCCAATTATTGTTCTGAGCAAAACTATTTATACTAAAATTACAAAACCGAATGCATGGGAAGAAAACGAATCTACGAAGTTGTAAAGCATTTACCGGCAGAAGAACTCGATAAAAGAATTAAAAAGCTTGAAAAAGACGCAAGAATCCTGAAAAGGCTTTACTTCATAAGACACCTATACAGAGGAATGAGCGTTGAAGGGGCAGCAGAATTAGTTGGAATAACTAAAGCAACAGGATATTCATGGCTGAAAAGATGGAATTCTAGAGGTTATAAAGGCTTAATTCCTGAATTTGGAGGAGGTAGGCCAGCAAAACTCACGAAGGAGCAGAAAGAAAAACTTAAGGAAATGCTCAAGGAAAGAGATTCCTGGACAACGAAAGAAGTTCAGAAACTCATTGAAGAGGAGTTTGGAGTCAGCTATTCCTCATGGCAGGTCAGAAGGATTCTGAAATCTTTTGGAATGAAGTACGCTAAACCCTACCAGAAAGATTACAGAAAACCAGAAAATGCAGAAGGAGAGATCTGCCAAAGCCCGTTATAACCTTGCCTAAAGGTTTCACGTTTGGTGCGGTCTCAGCATCGTTCTGGCATCCGATTATGCAATAGCCTCTGAGGACACGATCTTTTTTGGAGGGTTTATCCGTCTTGGATTAAGCCCGGACATCGGGACATCTTACTTCCTCCCGAGGCATGTTGGCATGAAAAGGGCATTCGAACTGATGTCCTTTGGAGAGACTTTTAGCGCTAAAGTAGCGTATGAGCTTGGGATAGTGAATGAGGTGGTAAAGCCAGGAGAGCTGGAGGAAAGAGGTAGGAAGGTGGCTGAAAGGTATCTGAAGGCACCTAAGGAAGCAGTGGCAAGAATAAAGCAGCTGATCAACATTGCATTCGAAAATACCTTGGAAAAGCATCTTGAAATTGAAATGGGCCATACATTTGAAACAATGCTAAATGATGATTTTGAAGAGGGTTTGAAGGCTGTATTGGAGAGAAGGGAGCCGGAATTTGCTGATTGGAA
>QMZD01000264.1 GCA_003662985.1 Archaeoglobales archaeon
AAGATCGAGATACTTCTCTCTGGAACCATCGCTCCTTGTATACCTAGCGAGGTGGTTCAAAAGCTTTTGCACGCTTTCATAGCTGCTTTTCCACCCCTCAGCTCCATCCCTCGCTTTTATTCCGAAGTAAACTTCGAACCTTCTCAGCGGTAGCCTTGCATGAGGATCGAATTTCCCAAATGCTTTCATATCCCTCAAAAGGGATATCCCTTTAAAGGGATAAAAAATTAACGGTTGAGCTCGGTTTTTGGTATCCGCTCGGTGTGGTATACGGACCCGGCGTACTTTGAACTGTAGGTTCAAAACACTTAAATATCTTAGAAAGAATTACAGATCATGCTCTTTGACTATCGAAAGAAACATGAGAGGTTGCTTGAGAAGGTTTTAGGTAGTGAAAGAATTTCGATAAAGAACAAAGACTTGTTTTTGAGGTTTAGAAGACACCTCATTGCTGAGGGTCATTCTGACGCCCATATTGATAAACTACTCTCCGCTCTCAGGATTTTGCTTGAAAACGTTGATTTTGACCTTGAAGAGGCTGAAAAAGAGGATATAGAAGAAATAGTCGCTTGGATAAACCAGCGGGAAGTTTCCGAGGAGACCAAGAGACAGTACAAGATTATGATTAAACTTCTCTACAAGTGGCTGAACAACGGAGAGTATCCGGATAAGGTTAGGTGGATAAAGACAACGGCAAAACAGAGAAACAACACATTACCAAAAGATATCCTAACCGAGAAGGATGTAAAAAAGCTTATAGAAGCTGCAGAGAACCCCAGAGATAAAGCATTCATTGCATTGCTCTGGGAAACGGGAGCGAGAATTGGAGAGCTCTACGACTTGAGAGTTGGGGACTTCCAGGATCACAGACACGGGCTTCAAATCGTTATCACCGGAAAAACAGGTGCGAGAAGACTGCCGCTGATAGAGAGCGTACCCTACATCAGGGCCTGGCTTAACATGCATCCAGGCAACACGAACAGAGAAGCCCCAGCTTGGATCAATTTGGGGACAAAGAATCGGGGTGAGAAGGTTGGATACCGGGCATTGTACAAGATGCTCAAGGAAACCGCTGAAAAGGCTGGTATTAGAAAACCAATCAATCCGCATCACTTCAGGCATTCAAGAGCAACTTATCTCGCAAACAGATTTACCGAGGCACAGCTGTGCGAGTGGTTCGGATGGGTGCAGGGAAGTGATATTGCCGCCAGATATGTACATCTTTCGGGCAGAGACATAGACGATGCCTACGCTATGCTCCACGGAATCAAGGAGGCTGAAGAGGTAAAGCTCAGCAAACTTACGCCGGTGAAATGCCCAAGATGCTTTGAGAGCAACGCTCCAGACGCAAACTTCTGCTATCGCTGCGGTCAGGCTTTAAATCTGGATGCTGCGATGAAGGTGGAGGAGGCTGAGAGTAAGTTGATGGAGACTTTCGCATCCTTACAAGACGGAGATGTTATGAAGATGTTAAAAGTCATTACAACTCTTTACCAGATTGCAAGAGAGGATGAAGATGTAAAAGAGAGGTTGAAAATACTAATGTCCCAAGATTAAAGATTAGATTTTCAAACTTGGAATACCGAGTTTCTTTAAACACTCGTTTAGAGCTTTAGCTAACTCTTCATCCTCTTTTATGAGTTTTTGAATTGCTGGATCGAACGTAATTTCTCCATCTTGAATCTTTATAGAGAACGCATATTTCTCATGAAGTGGATATTCGGTTGCTGATATCGAAATATCCAGACTTTGCCTTACATTCTCCGCGAAGTCCCCTTCGTAGACTTTTTCCGTTAATTCAGCTCTAAGTTCCAAGAATGGGGCAGAAAGAGCATGCCAATACCCAGTGCTCTTTAACCATCTGATTTCCATCTGCTCTCTGTTGATCCCACATAAAACCAAAAAGATGAGAAAATAATTAAATGTATGCTCGACGCTGTTGGATGGTTTTGTGTTAAAAAGATTTGGATGAAGTGTTATTTTCTCAGTCTCACCTATTCTTGGATTTCTGAAACTCATTACTTCTTCCCCTATTTCCAGATATTTTTCAAAGAACTCTCTCCCCTTCCCCTCTAAAACGTCAAGAAGGAACTGCATCGACTCAGGTGAATGTCGAATGCAATTGAGAATAATTCTGAGAGGATAGCCTTTCTTTACGGCTTCCCTTGCCCTCTCTCTTATCTTAGCCTTTATCTCTTTCCTTACAAATTCCGCATCGCTCTCTGTTGCACGTTCTGTTTTCGGAGTTACAATGATGTTTAAAGAATTCAGCAAATTCGTTGCCACCTTCCAAGTAGCATCTTGGCTTGCTATTCTTTGCAGTGAATCGTAAAGCCAATCTACCACTTCATTACCATATTTTGAGTTCATCAGTGCAAAATATCCTCCAATATCGTTATCGAAGACTTTCAGGATCTCTCTGAGGGCTTTTCCTGAGCAGTTTATATTGAACTTATATGGTCTGGTAAGAGATTTTCTTAAAATTCCGAGTCTAATCATTTCGTTAAGGTAATTACTGAGTGTACTTTTCTTGATGTCAAATATTCTTCGAATCTTGCCCATGGTAAGGTCGGTTTCATTCCTAAATAAGAGTAACAAAAGCTTAATTCTCTCTACATCTTTTCTCCTGACCATAACTCTAATTAATTTGATATTTATTAAAGGTTTCTGATAAATTATGGGGAAATTTATTTTGTCCAAAAATGAAATTTTAAATTGGACTTTAGAAACTTCCATTTATTAAAGAATCTAGTAATTTAACGATGGTGAAGCAGGAAACTCTGACGTTTTATCAGCAGAATAAGGACATTATAGACTTCATTGAAAGACATGGAAGTACAGAAATCAAAAAAATAGCATTGGCACTCAGACTGGCAGTACAGCAAGCCATAGAGAAGGAGGGGGGAGGGAATAATGAGCGTGGATAAAACTGAAATCCATGTGACTATTCCCAAATCCCTTCATGAAAAATTCGATGACTTCGTGTTACGCAAATGGGGAACAAAGAGAAAAAAGGGGTATGAGTTGGCGAGAGCCATTCAGAGGCATTTGGAGGAAGAGGACGGTAACTTTCAGCCTTTTGAGAAATCCAAGGATAGAGTGCTGACTTACCGCAGTGACGTCAAAGAAAAACTCCGACAAATAGTCACCGAGCTACTTACCTTTGAGGAGGGTTTTTGGTACTCCTTACCAGTACTGTTACAGATCATCATGGCGCAAGCAAAAGTATCAGACAGACGTACAGTAATGAACTACCTGGACATCTTGAGGGCAGAGGAAGGAGTTTTCCTAATGTTTAGTCCGAGTATGGTCTCTTTTTATAGAAACCAATTTAAGGTTAACCACGAAAACTTAAAGAGGCTTTTAGAAAAGGTGAAAGAATAAAAAATATTGTTAGTTAAATATTAATATAAATATAATCTACAATGTTTTTGTCTTGAGACAGAAAATTGTAAGTAAGTTCCCCCCGCTTTTAAAGAAATCCAACGAACTAAAAATTAGTGCAAACTGGAAT
>QMZD01000265.1 GCA_003662985.1 Archaeoglobales archaeon
ATTAAAGTATGATAATTTTTTAACCCATCATTGTCTCTATAATCTACCCATTCCTCTGATAATTCCAGATAAACGTGCAACATTTTCCCTACAAGCTCAATTCTACTTATCTTTGCTTTTCTGAGAGGGTAAAAAACAGGTTTGGTTAGGTTATCACTTTTTTTAACATCTACCAAGATTATTACAGCGTCGCGGTCTTTAAATTCAAGATGTTCTCCATTCTTCACCATATCTATTATTTTTTTACTAACCCACCTAATATCGTACCTAAAGTGAAGTATAAATTTTGCCGGATAACCTAAAACGTTATAATTATCTTGTCTATAATTTGGACGTTGTGTTGAAGAAAACAGATAGAATACTTCACCTTTATCGACGTTTCTATCTGCCATTCATTTACTTAATGAGGATAATTATCTTAAAGTTTTCGTGATTAGGGCGGTTAATGGGGATAACAATTTACCCTGAACTTTTACTCTAAAACTTCAAGATTTTCAATTCACCATCTCTTGAAAGAAGGACTTGAGGACATTTTACCACTTTCAGCTTAGCCAGAATCTTTAAGTTTTTGATAAACTTAAAGGTAGTCGTGATACTGAAAAAGGGTGTCAGGATCTTAACTCCTAACGAATACGAGAAACTTCGAGATGGAGCAAAGAAACAGCATCACCAAATAATGCTCGACATGGCTCTTTTCTCTGGCATGAGATATGTAGAGCTTAAAAGATTCCAAGAGCACCCAGAATGGCTGAATAAGCAGAGGAAGACAATATATCTACCTCCTGATGCACAGCAGAAGAAAAAGAGGAAGTTCAAGGACAGATACGTTTATCTGAGTAACATGGGGATGTACGCGGTTCAGCTCTTTCTTTCTCTGAAGGAGAAGCTTCCGTCTATCCAAGCATGGGATGAGAACTTAAAAAGATGGGCTGAGAAGTCGGGTTTAGATCCTACAGGAATATCAGCCAAGACAACACGAAAAACATGGGAGAGCTGGCTGGTTGTGAGCTATCCGGATAAGATCCCTCTGATCTGTATGAATCAAGGACACAGCGAGTTAACAGCTATGGCTCACTACCAGCAGTTACCTTTCACTAGGGAGGAGAAGGAAGAAATTAAGGTAAGGACTTCAGGTTGGATGGGGTTATGAAAACAGAACAATTAGACTTTTGATCCAAGCTTATTTCTTGAATACCAGTCTTTGTATGTCTCCAATAATTTCTGGAATAACTCTGGACTATTTTCTCTTATATTTAATGCGAAATTCCAAGCCTCCCTTTCATAAGGATTATCAAAAACAGTCTTAAGTGGATTTTCTCGGATTTTTCTTTCGAAATCTTCACTAATCCCCCTCTCATCGATTCTCAGCTGTGGATCACCAGAATGTCCTGAAACAATATGTCCAACCTCATGAAGAAATTTCAAGACTACACTTTCTTCATACGATTGGGCATTGAACAGCAGTTGGTAATTACGCCAGTAATCTCCCCTTATGTTAATAAATATCTCCCTACCAATTCTGATACTTCTTGGAAGCTTAGGGTCTTCAACTAACCAAACTGGACCGATTCCTAACTTCCTTGCAAAAGATTTCCAAAATGTAGGTGCCTCATATTTATTGAGATTATCTAAAAAAGACCTCTCAGTCATTCCATCACCCAATTGTTTTTGAGTTTTAGATTTTATAAGGATTGACCCCCAGATTATTTTTCAGAATCAATTAGATAAGGAAAAAGTGTTTTTGAAGTATCTGAAAAACTAGAACTTCCAACCCTCGGTTCTAAACATCGTAATTGCGTTGATGTGGTTTAATCCATACTTATTGCAAACAAGTGGAATCTTAACTTCATTACCTCTTTGTTTTTCTTCGCTAACAACGATTGGTTCGATTGATTCATATTCAAATGATTCGTATTCAAACTCAAACAGCGTTTGTTGAGGAGATGTTGCATATTCATAAGCCAGAGCTACTATCCATGGATCTGCATCATACTTCCTATACATTTTAATAAAAGATGGAAATTTTTGCAAGATCTCATGAACTATTTCTATCTGACGTTGGGTTGGGTCTTTAAATAACAATTTTTGCCTTTTGGCCCAATCAGACAACTCATCATCTCCTTCTTGGATCTCAAAAAGAACTTCTTTTGGTGAAACTAGTCTTCCATCTTTTATTAACCCCTCGATTCTTTCCCAAACACTCGGATACACATCCATCGGGTTAATCCTTTTCAGGTGTATTAGTGAGCTCGTATCTATGACGTAAAGATACAAGCTATCGACCTACCTCTGCTAATACTTTTTCAAAAGTCTTAGATTTCACTGAAAGGTATGATAAAGCGTCAGCGTACGTTATATATTCCCTGTTGAGGTTGTATAAGAGTACCGAAATGAATTTCTCGCCTATCTCTGAAATTGCTTTCTTATCAGGTGGAGGTCTCCCTTCTTTTTGTTCACTTTCTTTTTCTTCCGACTCAATGACTTTCTGTGGCCTGTATGAATTTACGATCTGAGCATACTCTTTTTTAGTAATGAAATTTAATTTCGCCATGTTGTAAAGCAACATTTGTTTGCTTACCTTTAGCTTATTTGATAGCCTACTAAGCGTTTTAGGATCTGTAAGTAATGGGCGATAACTAACGAATATGCGTGTTGCTACTTCTCTTGGCAATAAAATTGAAGCTGCAAATTCGTTACACCACTTTTCAATTGAAATGGGAGCTGGAGTAAGGATGTCAGGTGAATCTATAGCAGATTCTCCAAGCAGAACATGGGCGAATTCGTGCATGAGGGTGAATATTCTTGCTTCTATTACGTCTTTCGAATTGACTACAATAACAACAGGACATTCATCTACAAGTGTAAATCCTCTCGCATCTTCCACCGGCATAGAAAATTGGAATACAAATATGTTAAGATTTTCGAGTTTTTCCTTGAGATAATTGAACATAGCATACGCGCTACTAAACTCTCGTTGCTTAGTTTCAGATAATCCAAACATTTCTCGATATTTCTTAGCTATTTCTTCTGGGTTGTCTGATTGTTTAACTCTATCAATTTTAGGTGCTATATCGTATTCGAGATTTTTTAAAAGATTTTTAGCAATCTCTTGTAAGTTTATGGCTCTTCTCAAAACCACGATTGTCTTTTTGTCGAACACTCCTTCTTTTCCAGGGATCATCCTATAATCTTTAGGCCATTTTTCTATCCTTGGTTTAGGAAGCAAAAACGCAGCAAGAGGGACTTTGAATGCTGATGACAACTCTCTTAGCTGTCTTAGTGTAGGTTTCCTATTTCCAGCTTCTATATCTCTAATAATCTTAGCAGTCGTATTAAGCCTTTTGGCTACTTCTTCGATTGTCCATCCTGAACTCTCCCTAAGCCACTTGAAAACTTCTGGGTTTACCTCAACGGAAATCGATTTCGGCATTTCAGTAGTTTTAATGTTTAACTCTTATCTTAATTTTTCGTTTTAAATTTGATTCAGAAGATCCAAC
>QMZD01000266.1 GCA_003662985.1 Archaeoglobales archaeon
ATCAATAAACGCGTTCAGTGCATCGTATAAGGGATCGTTTGTAAGGCCGTAGTAAACGAGTTCTGCCCACTCCTCCTCAACCGCCTGCTTAAACTTAAGCTCCCTTCTGCTGAGGATCAGTTTTTCTAAGTCTTTATGAGCGGTAAGAAGTATTGTTGCAGCGGGATGTTCGTAGTTCTCCCTTGCTTTTAAGCCGAGAACCCTGTCTTCCATCATGTCCGTCCTTCCAACGCCGTGCTTACCACCTATTTCGTTCAGCTTTCGAATGAGTTCGTAGCCTTCCATCCTCTCCTCGTTTAATGCTACCGGGATTCCCCTTTCAAAATCGATTTTGATGACTTCTGGCTGATCTGGAGCTTTTTCCGGGCTTACAGTCCATTCGAATATCTCTTCGGGAGGTGAAAATGAGGGATCCTCCAGCTTTCCCCCTTCAATGCTTCTACTCCACAGGTTCTCGTCTATGCTCCATGGTTTTTCTTTACTTACCTTTATCTCAATCCCTTTCTTCCTCGCATAATCGATTTCCCATTCCCTCGTGAGATTCAGCTCCCTCATCGGGGCTATAACCTTGAAACCGTACTGGAGGAATACGTTCTCGAATCTCAGTTGATCGTTTCCTTTTCCTGTGCACCCATGGGCTATCGCGTCTGCTTTCTCCTTTATAGCTATTTCAGCTGTTTTTTCGGCTATTATGGGTCTTGCAATTGAGGTGCCCAAAACATATCCTTCATAATCTCCGTTAGCCTTTATGAGCATGAAAAGAGCATCAACAAACTCCTTTTTCGCATCAATCGTGTAATGTTTATCTGAATACTTCTTACCCCTTTCTTCAGCCTCTTTGACATCCTCTTCAGGCTGTCCGATGTCGACTGTGACGGTTACAACCTCATCAAACCCGTATTTCTCTTTAAGGAGGGGTATGCAGACCGTTGTGTCGAGGCCTCCTGAATAGGATAGAACCACTTTACTCATGCTTTTGCTTTGCCAGTTCTTTTTAAATAGTTTACTTTGATGTTTACTATGTTTACTTTGGTTTGCGTATCCTCGCTTCTCTCCTAATCTCTCACTTCAATCCCTTTCTTCCTGAGATAATCCTTAACCTCGGCGATTGATACCTCTTTTCGATGGAAGATACCAGCGGCCAGGGCCGCTTCGACATCCGTCTTGCTGAAAACCTCGTAAAAATGCTCGACTTTTCCAGCCCCACTGGATGCGATAACCGGTATGGAAACCCCACTCTTTACGTGGTTTATCAGTTCTATGTCAAATCCGAGCTTTGTTCCATCCCTATCAATGCAGTTGAGCAGAATCTCTCCAGCTCCGAGTTTCTCACAAATCTTTGCGAGCTGCAAAGCATCGATGTCTCTTTCCTCTCTACCTCCTTTCACCGTGCACTGATACCAGCAGTACTCCTCTCCATTAGGGCCGGGAATTTCTGTCCTGATAACGTTGTGCTCGGTGTCATCAGGAGATTCGACATAGACTCTCTTTGGGTCGATTGAAACGACGACTGCTTGGCTTCCATAAACTCTAGAGATCTGCTCTATTGAACTTTCACCCGTTGGACCGTGCTTTAGATATTTTTCAGCAGCGTAGACAGCATCGCTACCTATTGAAACCTTATCGGCTCCCGATCTGAAGTATTCGGATGCGACATCTAAAGCGGAGTAATACATTCCATCCGAATCCGTGTACTCCTGAATCCCGCCACCAATCGTAAGTGGGACAAAGACATTTTGAGATGTAAGCCTTAGCACTTCCAACATCGGCTGATCTTTGAGCGGGAAGTCTCTGAATCCGGTTATGTTCAGGAATACGATCTCATCTGCTCCTTCCTCAAAGTACCTTCTTGCCAGCTCTACCGGCTTACCGAGGTTTCTGACTCTGCCCTTCTCCCTGACGTCGTATTTGTCTCCTTTTGTAACGACTAAATCTCCCTCATCGTTTGTTCTCACATCAAGGCATGCTACGATCCTCTTTGCCAGCTTGGTTTTCTCTGATTTCTCGTTTGCTTTGTCCGGTTTACCCTTATTTGATGCTGATTTGTCTAAAACTAAATCCAAAGACTCTGACTCCAGAAAATTCTTTAAAATTCTCAACCCAGCTTCTCCGCTCTTTTCTGGATGGAATTGTACGGCTACAACGTTACCCTTCTGAACAGCACTTATGAACTCTCCACCGTAGTCCGTTGTGGAGAGAATCCAGTCAGAATTCTCTTTACTTGGCACCGCCCTGTAGGAGTGCACGAAGTAAACTTTCTCTCCGCTGTAATCGGAAAACAAGCTTGAACCCTTCCTGATTTTTATTCCATTCCAGCCTATGTGCGGAACCGAGACCTTCTCGCTATCGAATTTCTTTATCTGTCCTTTTATCACACCTAACCCCTGAACACCGGGTGCCTCCTCGCTTCCCTCAAAGAGGGTCTGTAAGCCTACACAAATCCCTAAAAATGGTCTGTTCGACCTTATATACTCTCTTAGTGCCTCCACGTATCCGTATTCCTCTAACCTCTCCATTGCATTCCCGAAACTCCCAACACCTGGAAAAATGAGGTTTTCGGCATTTAAAATGTCTTCTGGCCCGGACACGTCTTCAACGGAGTATCCAAGTTTCTTTATCGCATTTCTTATACTTCTTACATTCCCCGCTCCGTAATCCAGTAGAGTTACCATCTGGTTTCCCACCTTTTGCTTTTCTGGAGGTGAATATTTAAGGTTTTGTGTGTTTTTTTAAATTTTTATCCTATCAAAATATAATGGCAGAATCTTTAAATCCTAAAAATTCCTACTTTTCCGCATGAATTGTTTAAAAAATTGGATCACGGTCATTTTAATCGTTTTAGTTCTTCTCAGCTCTGGATGTTCTCAAAAAATAACAGCAGAAAAAGTCGTTGAAAAGATGAAAGAGAGATATGAAAGCATAAATAGTTATAGAGCTGTAATTCATCAAAAAGAGGTTGTTAACGGGGAAGTTAGAGAATACAATTCTGCTGTAGGTTTCAAAAAACCGAATAAATTTTTTGAGAGTTCAGCAAACTTCAAATCTGCTTACGATGGCAATTATTTTTGGAGTTATGATAAATCAAAAGATGAGGTGAGGCTGGTAAAAATTCAAAGCCAGGAATCTCCAGATCCTTTCGGTTATGTATTGAGAGAACTTGGAAAGTATGAAATCAATCTGGTTGGAGAAGAAGAGATTGATGGAAAAGACTGCTATATTCTGGAATTGACACCAAAAAAGGAAGATTTCTACGAATTCCAGAGGATCTGGATCGTGAAGGATGAGTTGTATCCCATAAAACTGCAAATGAAGGTAGAATTCAAATCTTTTAAGGAATTTGAGAAAGAACTAGAACTTCCGAATGTATCAACCTCGATAATAAAGCTTAGAAATGTAATGTTCGATGTAGAGATAGATGATGGAGAATTTCAACTTGGAAATGCTATAAAGCAAGCATACGGAAATGAGATCG
>QMZD01000267.1 GCA_003662985.1 Archaeoglobales archaeon
CGTATTAATATTCAAGTTTTTTCCCCGCCACCACAAAAAGGTAACGATGAGAGTGTAAGAAGGATAGAGTAAGCAAAAGCTAACCGGGGAAACCAAGAGGAAAATCAGAAAGGAGCATGGAAGGAAACCAGGAAGAGATAACTTCTTTTTTATCTTGATTTCCTCGCTAAGCTTATGAGTTCCCTAACCACTTGAGGATCTTTAATCGTACACACACTACGATCGCTATGATGACAGGAAAGAAATTTCCGAGGATCCCCTTTGGGTAATAAAAACAAACCCCTGACGATGGCATTTCGGATAGATGAGATCTATTCGCACACACCGAGGCATGTCCTGAATAGATACAAGTTTGTATAAATCCATATATATTATTAGCTTGGAGTTTATATAAGCCTTTGGTCCGATCGATGTTTGATGTTAATCTGTAGAAGAAGCAGAATTTCATCAGTCCTAGGTTTCTGAGGCTAAAACAATCTGATTTAGTTACAATTCAAATTCAACAATAAAATATATAAAACAATTGCAGAATCGCCTTCTCATGAGAAAGTACAAAGCTGCTATCCTCGGAGCAACAGGGATGGTCGGGCAGAAATTTATTCAGATGCTTAGCCAGCATGATTGGTTTAAAATAACTTCTCTCGCAGCCTCTGAAAGAAGGATCGGAAAGTTCTACGGAGACGAGGTTGACTGGAAGGTTTCTGCAAACATCCCGGAAGAGGTTAGAGATATAGAAATGCTCCCAATGGATCCAAAAGCAATCGATGCGGATATCGTTTTTTCCGCTCTTCCGAGCGATACTGCAAGAAAAGTCGAGGGTGAGTTTGCTTCCCATGGCTTCGTTGTTGCTTCGAACGCCTCAGCCTACAGAATGGAGGAGGACGTTCCTTTGGTTATCCCCGAAGTAAACCCCGATCATCTAGGGCTGATAGAAATCCAAAAGAGGAACAGAGGTTGGGATGGATTTATAGTCACGAATCCCAACTGCACGACAATCGTGCTCGTTATAAGCTTAAAACCGCTTATGGATCTTGGATTGAGAAAGGTAACGGTTGCATCTATGCAGGCTTTGAGTGGAGCGGGTTATCCAGGCGTTCCATCGCTCGCCATAACGGACAATATCATACCGTTCATAAAAGGGGAGGAGGATAAGGTAGAAAATGAGCCTTTAAAGCTTCTAGGTAAGTTCAACGGGGAAAAAGTGGAATTCGCCCCCATAAGTGTTTCCGCATCCTGTCATAGGGTTCCCGTTGTGGATGGCCATACCGAAGCCGTATGGGCGGAATTCGATAGGGACGTGAGTGTTGAAGAAGTTATAGATGCTTTTAACTCCTTAAAACCCCTCGATCTTCCAACCTCTCCAGAAAAGGTAATAATCGTAAGGGAGGAGTCTGACAGGCCACAGCCGAGATTTGACAGAGATGAGGGGAATGGGATGAGCGTTTCGGTTGGCAGAATAAGGAAGGACAGCAACTCTGCGATCAAATATATCGTTATGGGGCACAACACCGTGAGGGGGGCGGCTGGAGCCAGCATATTGAATACGGAACTTATGATCAAAGAAAAATTAATATAACATAAAGTATGCCTCCTTTTCACTAAAAAACAAGGAGGGATATAGATGGCCGAGAACGCAGTGTTTGTTGGAAATAAGCCGGTTATGAACTATGTTCTGGCAGTATTGACGCAGTTCAACAGTGGAATAAATGAGGTTTCCGTAAAAGCGAGAGGTAGGGCGATAAGCAGGGCAGTCGATGTAGCAGAGATCGTCAGGAAAAGATTTCTGCCAGATGTAGAGGTTAAGGATATTCAGATCTCCACAGAAAAAGTGGAGAGCGAGCAGGGAGAGGCGAACGTTTCGGCAATAGAGATAACCCTTGCAAAGAAGTAATAAGAGGAATCCCTGACTTTATTTTTAATTTGATTTTAGTTCTTTTAGTTCAATTACTTAGTTTCAATAAACTTCGCATCATTGTTATCTATAAAAAATTAGTTATATATCGAAATATCACAAAATTTTTTAATTTCGCTACCGATACGATTTTGATGATAGAAGGTTTGCCAACTCTTGATGATATTCGCTTTTCGGGTAAGAATATTATCCTCAGGGTTGATGTCAACGCTCCGATAGTAAACTCAACAATCCTAGATACAACACGTTTCGAGAGTCACATCCCAACGCTCGAAGAGCTCGATAACTGCAAGGTTGTTATCCTTGCCCATCAAAGCAGAGCTGGAAAAAAGGATTTCACAACACTCGAGGCTCATGCCAAGATACTTTCCAGGCTTTTAGGCAGAGAAGTTGAGTACATCGACGAGGTCTTTGGGAGTTGCGCGATAAACAGGATCAAAGAAAAGAAAAGGGGTTACATCCTACTCGAAAACGTTAGATTCTATGCCGAAGAAACTCTCAAGAGGACTCCTGAAGAGCATTCAAACTCGCTGATCGTGCAAAGACTCGCTCCTCTGTTCGATTTCTATGTTAATGATGCATTTTCCGCCTCTCACCGATCTCAAGCTTCCCTTGTAGGATTTCCACCTGTTCTTCCATCTGTGGTTGGAAGGCTTGTTGAGAAGGAAATAAAGGCCCTTTCAACTGCCCTCAAAAGCGATGATAGCAAGATATTCATTCTCGGGGGGGCAAAGATTTCCGATTCGGTAAAGGTTATGAAGAACGTTTTAACGAAAAACATCGCTGAGAAGGTTGCTATAACAGGCGTTGTGGCTAACTACTTCCTAATGCTCGATGGCAAAAGGCTCGGAGATGCGAACGAGAAGGTTGTTGAGGAGAACAAGGAAGGTATAAACGACGAAGAAATGCGGGAACTTCTCAAAAAGTACAGAGAAAAGATGATCTTACCCGTAGACCTAGGAGTCGAAGTAGAGGGGAGAAGAGAAGATATAAGCGTTGAGGGGTTCAACGGAGACGGAAGAATAATGGATGTGGGGGTAAACACGATATCCGTTCTGGCTGAAGAGATTCCAAAGTATGGTGTGGCTGTTATAAACGGTCCTGCAGGTGTTTTTGAGGATGAAAGATTCTCTCTGGGAACGTTTGAAATCCTAAAATCCGTTGCTGAGGCAGAGTTTTCGGTTGTCGGAGGGGGACACATATCCACCGCTGCAAGACTGATAGGAATCGACAAGAAGATGAGTCATGTTTCAACTGGTGGAGGGGCTAGTATAAGGTTTTTAAGTGGGGAGAAGCTCCCTGCCCTTGAAGTAATAAGGGAATACTGGGAGAAAAAGTGGTCAAAGAGGTAAAAACAATTTTTGAAATACAGCTTAAGAAACCATAACTAAACTAAGTGGAAATATTCAAGCTGCCATGATCACTCACAACACAGCAATGTTTAAAATATTGAATGATCATTCTCATTAGATGAAAAGAAAAATAATAATAAGAGGCAAGGTTCACAACGTAGGTTACCGTCCTTTTCTTTTGGGATTAGCTGAGACTTTAGGAA
>QMZD01000268.1 GCA_003662985.1 Archaeoglobales archaeon
AAGCTCATAGGAGCGACGAACAGGATTGATATTCTAGATCCAGCGATTCTAAGGCCGGGGAGATTTGACAGAATAATCGAGGTTCCGATGCCATCCTTCGAGGCAAGAATTCAGATATTCAAGATACACACGAGAAAAATGAGTGTAGCTGAGGACGTTGACTTCAAAGAACTGGCTTCACTCACGGAAGGTGCAAGCGGTGCAGACATCAAGGCCATTGTTACCGAAGCCGGGATGTTCGCCATCCGCACCGACAGAACTAGGGTTACGAGGGAGGATTTCCTGAAGGCCATGGAAAAAGTGCTTAAAAAGAGCGTAAGGGCTGAACCCAAAGGTGTGATGTTCGTCTGATTCGCTGAGCATTAAGCTTTTGGGCCTCCACTTTTTATTCAACTTAAAATTAAGAATTTGAGCAATAACTATTTTTATCCAAGAAAGAATTTAGCATCTTATGGGATTTCTTGTCATTCCAGCCATCGATTTAAAGGATGGAAAGGTTACGAGGCTTATCCAAGGAGATTTCAACAGGATAACAATTCAGCTGGATAATCCTATTGATGTGGCTGCGAAGTGGGTTAAAGATGGAGCCAAATGCTTGCATGTCATCGATCTTGACGGAGCTTACCATGGAGAGCTCAGGCATCACGATATTATTCTGAAAATCAGAAAGGCATGCGATGTTGAACTTCAGGTTGGAGGAGGATTGAGGGGGATGGCAGAGATTGAGAAACTAATCAAAGATGGAATAAATAGAGTGATTCTCGGAACAGTCGTAATAGAGAAGCCTGATCTAGTCAGAGAGTTGGCAGAATCATATCCAAAAAGAATTATGATAGCCATAGACTCAAGAGGCGGAAAAGTTGCTATTGATGGATGGAGAAAGCAATCAGACCTTACACCACTCGAAATAATGAGTGAGTTTGATGATTATGAAGTCTCATTCCTCTACACGAACATAGATGTGGAGGGGTTGGTTTCTGGCATGGATTACGCAAGAATTGAGGAAATCATAAACTCAACCTCCCGTAATGTGTACGTCGCTGGAGGAATATCGAGCCTAGAAGATATAGAGTTCGCAAGAAAATGTGGGGCTGCTGGTGTAATAATAGGCTCAGCTTTATATACTGGAAAAATAGATTTCAAGCAAGCAGTTAAGCTTCAGGTGGTTTGATGGCCAGAAAAGGAAGGTATGAGAGAAAAACGAAGGAGACGGATATCTCTGTCAGGATAGACCTTGATTTTGCAGATTACGAAATTTCAACGCCAATACCTTTCTTCACCCACATGCTTGAAACTTTGGCAAAGCACTCGGGAATAGGAATTAAGCTTACGGCAAAGGGCGATGTGGAGGTTGATGAGCACCATACAGTCGAGGATACAGCAATAGCCATTGGAAGAGCTTTAAGTAAAGCGTTAGGAGACAAAAAGGGAATTGAGAGGTTTGGGCACGCTATTTTACCTATGGATGAGAGCGTTGCAATCTGCGGTGTGGATGTTAGCGGAAGGGGAGTTTTCAGATTCGAAGGAGATGTAAGAGGAGAGATTAAAAACTTCAAAGGCGAGAATTTCATTCACTTCTTTGATACGCTTGCGAGGGAGGCGGGAATAAACATCTATCTTGAGATAAAAGGTTTTAACCTCCACCACAAGATGGAGGTTGGTTTTAAGGCTTTTGCAGTTGCTTTGAAGGATGCCGTGAAGGTAAGCGGGGAGGGGGTAAGAAGCACAAAGGGAAGTCTGGGATAGCTCAATGTGTTAGTTTACAGCCATGCGGTTACCCTCCAAGCTCGAAAGAGAAGAAATAAAGGAAAGAATAGCCAGATGGATGGTTTTCCAGTAGTTCCAATCAAATCGCTATCACGATCTCGTTGTACTTCAGCGATGCCTTCTTGGCCCTTCCAGAGCTTTCAAGCTCCACCAGTCCGGCTTTCTCAAGTTCTTTCAGATCCATATAAACGTTCTTGATGTCCCTCCCAACTTTCTCGGCAAGCTCCCTTATCGACTTAGGTTTATACTTCTTCACAGCCTCGAGTATCTGAAGTTTTTGAGGAGTCAGAAACGAAATGTCGGAAACGATTATTTCCCCCTCCTCGATTTCGATCCCTGGATTTTCCAGAAAGTGTAGCCAATCGTCATAGTCCATTAGGGCAGTGTAATCATCTGGGTTTCTCTCTAGGTACCTCTTCAATTTCTCTATGTTGCCGTACTTTCTCTCAAATTCCTTAATCATGTCCTTAGCCTTAATTCTCCTAACAAACCTTATCTGCATAATTCATCCCTCAGTTTTTCCAATTTTATTTCCCCGTACTTCTCGATATGTTTGATGACAATCTCGACTACCTCGTAGACATCCTCATATTTAATTGGATCCCTCTCCGGGTGTATATGGGGGAAACTGTGATGGTAGTGGTCTATCAACACGTTATCCTCTTTAATCACTATTGCCCAACCCTTTTTGGGCACAACCCTGTAAATTATCGTTCGACCTTTGATTTTGATTTCTCTTTCCACTATTGGTATTTTTACCATCATATTTATCAATTTTTTGGTTTTTTACCAACATAAAATTACACCACGCTTTTTTAACCCTTAAATACTATCAATTCAGGATCTCACTTTCGGCCAGGAAATGAGATGTTTGTCAGTGATGTTTTTTGCCTTGGTAGCGTGGCATGAGACCTTTTTGATCTCATTACAGGCCCTTTAAGTTTTATCATCTCTTGTAACGAAAATCTGGTTTTATTACACATTCTCTCGAAAATGGCCTAAAATTGAACAACTTACGAATTTGCAACATTCTGAATAATCAGCAGAGAGAGGGCAATGGTAAAAGAGAAAATCATTAAAATAATAAAAATCGAGTGATCACTATGCTTATATTCGCAATTAAACAAAACAAATTAGAAAAAGTGAGGGAGATTCCTTTTAGTAGTGAAAGAGAGATACAACATATGACAGAACAAAATCTTCAGGAAATATTTGGCCTAGAATTTGTAAAATCTGAAGTTTCATTGGCAGATTTGAGGATTGATACATTAGCATTCGACAACGAAACGAACTCTTTTGTGATAATAGAGTATAAGAAAGATAGGAATTTTAGTGTAATCGATCAAGGTTATGCTTACCTTGCCTTGTTATTAAACAATAAAGCAGAGTTCGTCCTTATATATAATGAATGTAAGAATAAAAGTCTAAGAAAAGGAGACATCGACTGGTCTCAATCAAGAGTTGTATTTGTTTCTCCTCAATTTACAAGATACCAGAGAAAAGCCATTGAGTTTAAAGATTTGCCAATTGAACTTTGGGAAGTACGAAAATATGAAAATAATACGATACTCTTTAATCAATTAAAATCTCCCGAGACAAGTGAATCTATAACTAAAATTAGTCCAAAAAGCAGTATTGTCCAAAGGGTTAGTAAGGAAATAAAGGTTTATACTGAAGAAGATCATCTTCAAGGACTGCC
>QMZD01000269.1 GCA_003662985.1 Archaeoglobales archaeon
AACAACATCGGCATCTCCAGCCTTGATTGATGAGGCTGCAACTGCTATAGCCTTCATTCCGCTTGCACAGACCTTGTTTACGGTCATAGCGGGTGTCTCCTTTGGTAAACCTGCAAAGATTGCCGCCTGTCTTGCAGGATTTTGTCCCTGAGCAGCTTGAAGAACGTTGCCCATTACCACCTCATCGATTTTAATTTCGACCCCTTCAAAATCGTAATACTTTTTCTCTAAATCTATCATCCCTTTTGGCAGCTTGGAGGGATAGTACTCTTCATCCTCTCTAGAAATCACTGGTTTCAATTCTAGACTTCTCAGTAGTTCCTTTATCACTATCGCACCTAGCTCATAAGCTTGCAAATCCTTTAGCGACCCTCCAAATCTCCCAACTGGTGTCCTTATTGCCCCAACGATTACAACGTCCATATCCTCGAAATTTTCCTCGTATTTTTAAGTCTTCCTGTTTTTAGATTTCGAGGAGATTTTTGGAGAAACCAGAAAACTATAAACTCATTACATCAACTCATTTTTGTGGAACCCCCAGAAGACAGGGAAATGGAACTCAGAGAGCACCTTTCAGAACTTCGAAAGAGGACATTGCGAATCCTAGTTGTCATCATAGCCGGAATGGTCGTTGTTTTCCCTTTTTCTTCGAACCTCATAAAAGGGTTCTGGGAAGGTTTGTTTATGAAAAAGCTTGATATGATCATCTACACGCCGACGGAATGGATAGTTACTCAATTGGTGTTTTCCTTTATTCTGGTCATATTCGTAACTTATCCATTTCTTGTTTACGAATTCTATCAGTTCGCAAAGCCTGGATTGTTTGAGCATGAAAGAAAGTTCGTTAAAACCTTTCTTCCCTTCTCTTACCTCCTTTTTCTTCTGGGAACGGGGTTAGCGTATTTTATTGTTATCCCAAAACTCTATTCTTGGGCGGTAGTACCTTATTTCGGAGCAGAACCTCATCTCTCCGTTAAAAGAACACTTTATGGTGCCTTCAAAATCTTCTTCGCCTTTGGTCTGACCTTCCAAATACCGGTTGTCGCTCTTATCTCAGTGAGACTCGGCCTGATCGACTCAGAGTGGTTGAAAGGGAAAAGGCTCATAGTTTACATTGCCATATTTATCCTTGCGACGAACATTACTTTTGATATCTCCGGGATAAGTCAGATTGTCATCCTTGCCCTTGTTGCAGTGATGTATGAGCTGAGTATTTTCCTTGCAAAGCTAATGGAGAAGCCAAAGTCTAGTAAATCAAAGATTTCTGAACATCAAACGGGTAGTTGAAAAAGCAAAAAGGCATGGCAAAAGGTATGGCAAAAGGTAAAGCTTTAATTATTAGATATGTTAACTGGCATAGATGCATATCGTAGTTGCAGGGGCTGGCGAGGTTGGATACAACGTTGCGAAAGCCCTTTCGAATAAGTACAATGTTTTCGTAATTGAAAACGATGAGAAAAAAATTGAAGAAATTGAGAAGCTGAACGTTGAGGTTGTTAAGGGGAACGCTGCAAACCTTAACACCCTTAAAAACGCTGGAGTTGAAAAAGCTGAGATTTTTCTGGGTGTAACGGGAAATGATGAAGTAAATCTTCTCTCTGGCATAGCGGCAAAAAAAATAGGAGCTAAAAAAACGATCGTTAGAGTTGGAAATCCTGAATATGTTGATAAGCCATATGTAAAAAATCATCCACTCGGTTTCGATCTAATTATTTGCCCTCAGCTCGTCCTTGCAAGGGCTATGGCCAACATAATTACATTCAGTGGTGCTGTCGATTTCGTTTCACTCAGTGGGGGAAGGCTAAGTCTTATTGAGATGGAGGTAAATGAAAAATCTCCAGTTGTTGGAAAGAAAGTAAGTGAGATACCCCTTCCTGAGAACATAGTTCTGACTGCAATCTATCGTGAGGGGAAGCTAATCGTGCCCCGTGGATTTACTGAAATTGAGGCGAATGACAGGATATCGATCGTAGGGAAGTCTGAGAATCTCTTGGCTGTTCAGAAAATATTCGAGGGTAGCCCCCCAAGAAATGTTGTAGTGTTCGGTGGAGGAACGGTTGGGGGTTACATGGCAAAAATCCTCGATTCGAGCAATCTAAACATAAAGCTCATAGATCCCAATCCGGAAGTTTGTGAAAATCTCTGCTCAACACTTCAGAGGGTCAAGGTTATAATCGGCGATCCGACCGATCTTGATCTCCTATATGAGGAGGATGTGGGGAGATCGGATGTTGTTGTTGCATGTACGGAAAGCGATGAGAAGAATCTGCTCGTCTCCCTACTCTCAAAAAGCCTAGGGGCGAAAAAAGCAATCTCTCAAGTAAGTAAGGGGAGCTACATGAAACTTTTCGAAAAAGTAGGGATCGATGTCGTTCTCTCTCCAAGAACAATCACGTATGTAGAGGTTTTGAGGCACTTACGTCTGATGGCTGTTGAAACCCTTGCGGAAATTGAAAAAGGTGAGGCTGTCGTCTTCGAGGTTCAGATAACAAAGGATAAACTCTCTGGCAAGAAAGTGAAGGATCTTAAACTACCCCAAAGGGCGATAATTGGGGGCATTCTCAGAGGGGAGGAATGTCTTATACCGAGGGGAGAGACAGAGATCTTCAAAGGCGATAGATTGCTCGTCTTTGCTCCGTGGGATGAGGTTGAGAAAGTAGAGAGATATCTTTTGTAGTGGTGATTTATGAACAAAGGTCTCGTATTTCATTTTCTTGGGAGGATGTTAGTCTATTTCTCCTTTCTTTATTCACTCCCCATCCTGACGGCTTACTACTACCACGAATCGATGAAACCGTTCCTTTTTTCGGTTGCAGCTACAATTATGGTGGGGTTAATTTTATACTCTTTCCAACCAAAAAGCGACGTCTTTAGATATAAAGAGGGTTTTGCTATAGTAGGGCTTGGTTGGCTGTTCATAAGCGTAATGGGCGCGATTCCATACGTGATGGTTGGAACGAGCATAGTTGATGCGTTGTTTGAGTCAATGTCTGGATTTACAACTACTGGAGCGACAATCTTTGATAGGGTAGAAGACCTGCCGAAATCCATTCTCCTCTGGAGAAGTATGACTGAGTGGGTAGGTGGGATGGGGATCATCGTTCTTTTCGTCGCTGTTTTTCCATCAATAGCAAGGCGAGGCTATGCCTTACTTCAGGCTGAAGTTCCGGGAATTACGGTTAGCAAGCTAACTCCTAGGCTTAAGGATAGCGCAATGAGGCTCTGGGCTATCTATCTTCTTTTCACACTTCTTGAAATAGCTCTTCTGTACTTTGCTGGAATGGGCATATATGATGCTGTAAATCATACCTTCACGACTCTCAGCACAGGAGGTTTCTCAACCCACACACAAAGTGTTGCATATTTTAACAGCCCGCTTGTTGAGCTGATAATCTCCGTTTTCATGTTTTTGGCGGGAGCAAATTTTGCGTTGCATTACTATCTTTTAAAAGG
>QMZD01000270.1 GCA_003662985.1 Archaeoglobales archaeon
GAATATTTCTATCAATTTGGGAAAATTTGGAAAGACCAAATGAGAAGAAACAAGCTTACCAAAGACGATATATTGAACTTACCAAAGACGATATATTGAAGATACTGTCCTGATTTTGGTAAATCCTTGCTTAATCTTAAAAAAGTTTATAACATTCATAAAAACATTTAGAAAATTCAGAAAAATTATTTCGTAAAGCCCCCCGAAATAATCACCTTCAACGCATCCTCAACTTTTAATTTCAAGTATATGACTTCTTCTTCGGGCACAAGGATAACGAATCCAGAAGTTGGGTTGGGTGAGGTTGGAACAAATACATTGACGAGATTTTTGCCTGTTCTCTCCCGAGCTTCCTCGATAATCGCCCCCGTCGTAAAACCCAAGGTGTAAATTCCCTTTCTTGGATACTCAATTAAAACTACTCCTTTCAACCTTTCAGTTTCTGAAACTAGGATCGCCTTCGTCGCCTCTTTAACTCCAATGTAAATCGTTCTTATAATTGGTATCTTTCTAAGCTGGTTTTCTGTGAACTCGATCAACTTGTTTCCAAGTGTGAAGCGACCAAGGAGTCCAAGAGCGAAAATTATGACGATAATTAAGAGCCAGCCCATTCCCGGGTAGTAATATCCGGAGTGTGAGAGGTAGGGATGTAGGAAGTCCTCGATATATTTAAAAACCCAGAAAATTATGAAGAGGGTTGCGGAGATCGGGATGAAGATGAGGAGACCTGTGATGAATACGTTTTTAATCTCTCTTTTTACCATGAGAAGAATTTACTTCCATTGATATTATACCTTTCGTGATTTTTCGTGGTATTACTTTTGGGGAGTTAAGGCTAGAGAGGGATGCAATCTCGAGTTTCTCAGCTGTTGGGTTGGAGCTACGGACGGGAGACGTGTAAGTATGAGTGGGAGGAAGGTAATTCCTGATTTTTTTGGCGATCTTTAATTCGGTTCGGACATCTAGCATCAGCTCATCCGAAATATCGAAGTGTAGTCTTCGTGAATAATCTAAACAAAACACACAACTGGAACTACGGAAATTAAAGTAAACCTCGATAAAATAGTTCAACATGAACACTTATATAAAAGGCAGACGTAATTGTTCCCAATGCACGATGTAGTGATAATCGGAGGAGGTTACTCAGGTTCCCTACTCGATTCTTTGCTTGAAGGTTTGGATACAGTCTTAATTGAGAAAGAGGAAATAGGGTCTAAGGATGTTAGTGCGGTAACCTTTCTAAAAATTGTTGAATTTGAGGATGCAATTGTTAAAACCTACAATTCTTACACCCTGATAACGGTTGATGGGGCGAGGGAGGTGTACGAATTCGATGAGGACGTTTTTTGTCTGGTAAATTACAGAAAACTGTGCAAGAATCTTGTAAGAAGCGATGTAATCAAGGGCGAGGTAATTAAATACGAGCCTGGAAAAGTTGAGCTAGAAGATGAAGCGATTGAAGCGAAGGTTATAGTCGATTGTTCTGGTATTGGAGGAGAAAATTTGAGGGAAAAAGCGGGTTTTAAACTCCCTCCGGTTGTGAATGCTTTGAAATTTGAAAGAGCGACCTCTGTTGAATGGGTTGACCCCTCCTCCTTTTATTTAATAGTGGGCTTTGCAAACTTTGGTGGGTGGATCTACCCCATTGATGACAACTTTTTGGAATTTGGAATGGCCAATCGATTCAAAAGAGGAGGCAGAATTTTATTTCCAGAGATAGAAGAAGCAAGGAAGTTATTTGGGTTTGAAAAAGGTTCAGAGTTAAGATCTGTCCTTTATCCCTATGGGTTCGTGAAACAAGTTGTAAATGACAACATAGTAATTTTTGGTGATGCTTCCGGTCTGACCCATCCAGTCTATGGGATGAGCCTTCATTACATCTATAAAATGGCTCCGAAACTTGCAGATATAATCAAAAAAACGGTTCGGGGCGAGGGTAAGCTTAACGAATACCAGAAGATCTGGAGAGATACTCTGAGAAAAGCATCCAGTCTAATTGCTGCTGGTTATTCTACCTGGGACCTCCCTTTAGATACTCAAATAAGACTTGCTAAACTTCAGATGGAGCTTAAAATCTCTCCTAAGTCAATTCTTGACCAAATGTGGGCTCTAGATGAAAAATTTGAAATGTATGCAAAGTATCCTCCCAAACTTACAGATTATCCTATATCCCTTCATTTCAAGACTTTTCTTAACAGAATAAAGATAATACTTTGAGTGGTATTTCCCTCAAGTTTTATCACAAACGATCTAAAGAAAGTAAACTATTGTGCCATATAGTTAGTATGCTTAAATGCTCTGGTACTAAACTAAGGTAATTGCGAAGAGAAGAGCAAGATAAACTTGGTTACAGGCGTAACGACAATTTTTTTGTCATTCTCTACAATCTCCTCATCAACCTCTTTAGTTACTAGGTACCCTCCCTCTACGCCAAAAGCAGTGAGAAATTTCATAAGGCCTTTGATGTCTCTTCGATCTATTCTATCTTTATTCTTTACTTCTATAGGCGTTGTTTTATCGTTTTTTAGTACAAAATCTACCTCAAACCCACCTTTTCTCCAGTAGTATCTGGCATTTGTTTCGCTTCTTATCAAGGTCTCGAGAACCCTGTCATCATCTTTCGTTAACGAAAGCGATGTGTGGAGTGGGTAAGCTTTCTTATTTTTTCTACTCTCAGCCAAAAAGCCTCCCCTTAGGTTGCCAACTCTTTTTATTAGGAAAGACAACTCCAAATAATTTAGAGCGTTTCTCACGGTTCTCTTATGCCTTCCGAGATCCCTTGATAGTGAGTCCACATTTAAAATAACCCCTGGATTTCTGAAAATGTACTCTGCGAGGGTTTTTACAACCTCCGTGTCTTCAACTCTAAAATTCTCAGGAATGTCTCGGTAGATTATCCTTTCAATTATCAGTTCTCTCACGTATCCTTTTATCTCTTTTTCTGACATGTTTAGGGTTTCAGGAAAACCCCTGAGAATAAACCTGTTAAGCAATATAGCCAACCTTCTTTCATGTATTTCAAAATCCCTTTCGGGTATTTTCTCGTTGTTAAATTCTAAAAACTCTCTAAAGGTCAACGGTGACATATGGTGAAATCTAGCCCTACCTGCTAGACTCTCACCGCTCTGTCTCATCAAGTTAAGTGAGGCTGAGCCGGACAGGATTATTTTCGCTTTTAGGTTTAAATCATAAAGCACCTTGACTTTGCTCTCCCAGTCGCTCAGTTTGTGGATTTCGTCGAAGAAAAGATAAGCATTCCTATCCCTTATCCTGTCTTTCAGGATTTTCTCCTCATATTCTCTTATAACTTTGGCTAGATCCCTCCTTTCTAGATCAAACGAGAAGTAGAAAATTTCTTTCGGGTCAACATACTTCAAGAGGTGAGAGATGAGGTGGTGCATTAAAACAGTTTTTCCAACTCTTCTCAACCCCACTATTATATCTATA
>QMZD01000271.1 GCA_003662985.1 Archaeoglobales archaeon
ATTAGACGATTATCTTCCGCTTGAGAAAGTTGAAAAGAGATGTAGATAATGTATTGATGATGCATGAATAAAGTTCTCGTTCACAAAAGAGTTGTAGGGTTTCTCGACGAGCTTGATAAGAATGGGATAAGCGGGAAAATGCAATTGCTGTGGGAGACATGAAAGCGAGTAGCAACAAAAGGCAGAGAGAGTAATAGCAATCGATAGTACCGGATTGAAGAACTCTGGAAACTACGCGAATACTTTTTCCTCCAGTTTCCTTACCCTTCTGATCAAATCCTCGATAATGTCCTGTCTTTCTCTCAGAGCTGAGATTTCCGCCTTCAATTCTCCGATCTCTTTGGTGTTCTCCCCTATTGCTGTGTAGAGAGAATCGATCCTCTTGTTCGTCTCATCGATCCTCGAATTAACGTCATCGATCCTTGCTGTGAGCTCCTCCCTGACCGCATCGATCCTCTTGTTCGTCTCATCGATCCTCAGATTCAAAGCTCTTAGATCGCTCTCTATATTTCCAACCCTGGATTCTATGCCGTCAAGCCTTTTGTTCATCGTGTCTATCGCCAGCTTAAATCCATCAAGCTGACCCCTAACTTCGGCTCTGAACTCCCTGAACTCGTCCCTGAGTTCCCCCATTATTGCGTTTTTGACCGCCTCTGCAATCTTTTGAACATCCATAAACTCAAATTTTGTTGAAAAGATAAATCTTTTTTGGTCTAATGAGGATTGTGATCTTAAATCGCATAGCGGTTGGCTTTGATTGCTTCTCCACCGCTTGTTATGAAAAACGAAGTTACCTAAAGGTTGGGGGTAGCACGAGGATAAAGAAAAGCTGGAAGGTTTCAGAAGGAAAAGAGATTTTAGGGCTTAATAATTCTAATTTTATTCGGTTTAACTACAATTAAACCCTCTTTATTTTTTATCATTTCAAATGTCTTTTCTAAAAGGTTAATGTTTCAGCTGGTCTAAAAGGTTAATGTTTCAGCTGGTACCGCCTTTTGAGGGCGAAGAACGATTATCGTCCCGCGTTTAAATTTCATGAAAATATAGCCAAAATCTAAATCCAATGTGATGACTTTAAAAATCGTTGTCTGCATATTAAATATTAAATTATTTCATCATCTGCTCCTTTCGGTGATAGTTGAGTTGATGAAGATGGATATTACATCGATTACAGGGTAAGCTACCAGCAAAAACGAAAGAAACGAAGGAAAACAATAAATAATATTCCGATAAAAATCGGGTGTGGTCGAGAAAGAGTATAGAGCTAAATACAGAGCTAAATACTACGAAGTTGTCGATGAACTTTCCGAGTTAATCAAAAAGTTCTATGGTGAAAAACTCGTGAGTCTGGCGATATTCGGTTCTGTGGCGAGAGATACCTTCAGACCCGACTCCGATATTGACCTGCTTATCGTAGTGGAGAATGCACCGAAAAGCAGGGTGGAGAGGGTGATTCAATTTGAAGAAAACGTTGAAGAGAAATTAAACCGAAAATTTAGAGAACTTTCATCTGAGGGGATCTATCCGGTAATCTCACCCCTAATCAAAACGAAAGATGAGGTGAAACTTGGAAGCCCGGTCTTCATTGAAATGACGGAGAGTGTAAAAATCATCTACGATAGGAACGATTTCCTGAAAAATTATCTTGAAAATTTGAAAAGAAAGCTTGACGAACAGGGTGCGAAAAAAATAATCTTCAAAGGAAGTTATTATTGGCTGTTGAAACCGGATTCTAAAGCCTGATGTGATGATCAGATATGACCTACATCAATCTTGCAAAAAGCTACATGAAAAAAGCCATTACGAGGTTGAAAGCACTGGACCTGTTTTTTAAAGAGGGAGATTACTCTGATGTCGTGAGGGAGGCACAGGAAATTGTTGAACTTTCTCAAAAAGCAATTCTTAGATACGTTGGCATAGATCCGCCAAAGTGGCATGACGTCGGAGGAATCATTTTAGAACATGCAGACAAATTTCCAGAAGGTTTGCATAAGGAGCTCGAGGAGATTGCCCGGATCTCAAAATGGTTGAGGAAGGAAAGAGAACTTGCATTTTATGGAGACATAGATTTTATTCCAACTGAGGAATACACGGAGAAGGATGCTTTGAAAGCTATGAATGGAGCTAAAAAAGTTGTTGATGTTGCTTTAAGGATAATACAACCCTAAAACCCTTAATTCTTCTGTCAATTCCGAATATTCTTTCAAAATATCTTTGATTTTCATCCTTGCCAGCATCTCCGAATTTTATCTCCAATTGTAATCTCAATACCTCGATAGTTTTTTTATTTCTGTATATATAGACATACCTAAAACTATAAGCTTGGCAGACGATGTCTACGAGAAGCTCGCAAGATGAAAGGGAAGAGGAGCTTTTCGGAGGTGATCAGGGATCTGATCGAAAGGAAAGGAAACTCGGAAATTCTGGCTATAGCCTTTGGAACGAAAAGCAAAGCCGAGGCTGAAGAGCTTGAAAAAGAACTGAAGGAAGTGGAAGAATGAATGCAGTTGACGCGATCCTCGACACGAGCGTTATAATAGAGCTGTTCAGGGGAAACGAAAAGATTCTCAAGAAACTGTCCAGGAATGATCTCGTCTATTGTAGTATTAACCATAACGCTCTTCGAACTCTATTGCGGGACTCTGAAGGAAAGAGAAAAAGTGTTTCTGGAAAGAATACCGAAGCTTGAATTCGAGGAAAGTGTTGCAAAGCTTGCGGGCATGATCTATAGGGATTTGAAGGCAAAGGGAAAGCTACCAAAGGTTAAAGATTTGCTTATAGCCTCCTCTTCCATAGCAAAATCAGAGAAGCTCTTTGCATGTGACAGCGATTTCAAACTCTTCGAGAACTACGGATTGAAGTTGGAAGCCTTCTAATTCTTTCTTATTCTCTAATTTTTGCCAAACGAGATTTTTAAAAAACTTTTTCTCTGAAACTTTTACTCTAAAGAAGAATTTGATTTTGCAAGATCTCAAGTATGAATTTTTTTGCAATTTAACATCCATCTTGCCATTTTAAGCAAAATTCAGAAAATATTAAATAATCTGAAAATCATAATTAATCTGATGAACTATTTAGTCGGAAAAAAAGGAAAAGTCGGAAAAAAAGGGGAAATTTACATTCCGAAAAAGATCAGGGAGTCAGTAGGCCTTATGCCGGGTGATGAAGTGGAGGTAGAGATTGCCGGAGATAGGCTTATGATAAGGAAAAAAAAGACGGCTCTCGATCTTCTGAAAGGAGAAGCTGTAGCTAAGATCAAAGTTGAAGAGATCAGAGAGGTAAGGGATAGCCTGTCGGAGAGGCTTAGCACCTAAAATTATATTTGTTTAATCACATAGTGCCGGGTGTTTATCGATGGTGTTCATCGACACGACCTATCTGATGCCTTTCTTTCACCTTGATATAGATGTGGAGGGTTTCTCAAGAGAAATTTTTAGGGA
>QMZD01000272.1 GCA_003662985.1 Archaeoglobales archaeon
GAACAGAAGATCAGGTTTGGGAGCTATCTTTTCATTCATCTCTCTGAGCTCTTCGGGATCGAATCCCAAAGCTCCTTGGTAGGCGATGGTTGAGAAGTAGTAGCGATCCATTATCACGATCTTTCCCTGTTTTAGTGAGGGGATTATGTTCTCTCTGACATCGTACTCTCTATCTTTCAGGAATAGTTCGAGTTCCTCTTCAGGTTTGAGCCTTGAATCGTAGCTCTCTTTAATCTTTATACCCCATTCGCTGTCTGTAGGTTCCTTGAGTAGGGTGGTAGGGTAGCCTAGCTTTCTGAGTTCATCACTTAAGAATTTTGCAATAGTCGTTTTGCCTGAACCATCGATTCCCTCTATCGCTATGAGCACAGGTTTCAGTACAAAAAACAGGTTAAAAAACTTTTCAGGATTCTCAATTTTTGAAAATTTTTCCATGAAATAAAAAATATTTAAGATATTTTTTGTAATTATGAATTTGTAAAAAATCTATACAGTGGTTTTCAAATCGAATAAAAGAAAAAATTTTAAATATTTACAGGTAAAGTTGGAATGGGTGATAGGGTGAGGTTGGTCGTTCCATCTACAATCCTAGCACTCGTTTTCCTCCTATGCGGAGATGTAGGAGCAGTGGATCTTTATTTCTCTGACGAAAATGCAAACATTCCTGGATTTGGTGGAAAGCTGATGAAAGAAAGTATAAGTGGCAGGGAGGTAACTTTCACTCTTGAAGCTAATGGGAACATCAAATGGTTCAGTGAACCAATGAAAGAGGACGTTGTATTCTCTGCAGGGAAGTGGGAGGTGAAATACTGGGGTTCCTCAACTGGAAATCATCGTGTTTATGTTAGGTTGTATAAATTGGGTGAAAACGGGTTAGTTTTGGTGAAGAGTGGTTTCAATGTTATATCGGGTGAGGATGATAAGACCAAAATTTTTGAGTTGGAATCGCTAACATTAAAGAAGGGTGAGAGGATATGTTTAGAAATAAATTGGTCTAAAAGTGCAGGGAGTGATACACTGACTTTGTATCTCAACTCGGCAGACCACCCTTCAGGTCTTAAAACTCCACATTACTCAACATTAAATCAAATCCCAGAGTTCTCCCAACTAACTTTTGTTGTGGCGGTCACTTTAGCTATTGGGGGATTTGCTATTTTGAGGAAAAATTAGAATTGGATGCTCAGCTGGGTTTGAGTTCGTAATGTGTTGATGGAGTTATTCTTTTCACTTTTTGGTAGGAAAAATAAATAAAGTGTACTGAATAAAACTATGGAAATAGTTTTGATTTTTTGTTCAGGAAATTTTTCTCAGTTCAATATTCTCCAGTTCAGTAATTTTCTCGGACAGAATCTCAAATTTCAGTGTTCAGTGTTTATTTTTTTAATTATACTTTGAAACGATTTTAACTGCTCCTAAGCTAGTTTCATTTGTACGGTCTTATCCACTCTCTAAAATTTAGGACTACCGTAATAATTTTATAAAATAAAAATAAAAAATTGTTACATTGAAGTGTAGCCCCCATCGACTACGATCACCTGTCCTGTTATGTAATCGGCTTCATCACTGACCAAGAATGCGACCGCATTTGCTATGTCTTTGGGTTCTCCGATCCTTCCCTTCGGTATGGCCTGGATGATCAGCTCCCTTGACATACCCAATTTTTTCAGAAGATCGTCGAGCATTTTTGTCTCGATCGCTCCGGGAGCAACCGCATTGACGTTGATGTTGTGTTGTCCCAGAGAGCCGACATAACACTTCGTCAGGCCTATTATCCCCCCTTTGCTTGCCGAGTAGGTCGGTATCTTGGACCAAGAAACCATTGCAGCTATTGAAGAGATGTTAACGACTTTCCCGTATTTTTGGTCTATCATTACCGGCAGAATAACGTTGTAACCAAGCATAGTTCCTTTTAAGTTCACGTCCAAGATTTTGTCTATCTTCGAGCAGTCTCCAAGCTCCTCTACATCTGCGATTCCCGCATTGTTAACAAGAATGTCTATTCTCCCGAACCTCTCCTTTACCGTCCTGACAGCCTCTTCCCAATCTTCTCGGTTTGTTACATCCAATTTTAGAGAGAAACAATCTCCACCGGCTTGTTTTATCTCTTCAACTACTTTTTCACATTCTTCTTTATCTATATCGGTTACAACAACCTTTGCCCCTTCTCGTGCTAGTTTTAATGCGATTGCCTCTCCTATTCCCCGCATCGCTCCAGTCACTATTGCGACTTTATCTGCTAATTTTTTGTTCATAATTTAGTTAGTTTTTATAATATATATGCTTTTGTATCAATGATGGTATAAGTGTTTCAAATCGCTCAACCGGTCTATAATCCCCTCCTCCTGTGTTTTTAGTTAAGAGAATGTGACAGCACGGATCTTCCAGCCTTCGTAAAGACTAAAGCTGAATCTAGCGCAGGAGGCTAACTAAGAAAATTGGAACATGCTCCGGCCGGGATTTGAACCCGGGTCGCCGGCTTTCCCCTTGGCTCGAAAGGCCGGAATGATTGGCCGGGCTACACCACCGGAGCTTCGAAACGTGTCGGCTGAAAGGATTTAAAATATTTTTCGTCCGGTACCATCTCAGTGTTATACCTGTCTTGCGACAGCTACCACAACGATTTAAAAAATATGAATCAGATGGAAATGAGCTTTTCTTCCCATTTCCTGAGATACGCTGAACTCTGCGTTACGTCGGCAAATACACCAGCAGCTCTCTCGACATCCTCAACGTCAACTTTATTTGAATTTCTGAGTCTTGCGAATTCATAAGCTGGAGCCAGCAGCTGAACCGCATACCTCATGCTGTTCTCTTCTCCCAGACTGGTTAACCTATCTATCGCGGCGTCGCTCAGCATGATTCCAGATTCAGCAGCCCTTATCTCGAGAATCGTTTTTATCTCATTCCTCGTATACGGTTCTGTTGTGATGATCAACAGTCTATCGAGCAAATCCAGTGGGATACCGTGGGGAGCTGAGATATCCGTTCCTCTGATCTTTGAGAACCCCCTGTTCGATGCGAGGATTATTATCGGGGCCATCTCAGACTCCATTGCTCTATTCATGAACGCGAAGAGCTCTATATCCATTAGGTGCGTTTCATCGATGAATAACACTCCTGGAACGAGCTCAGCTCTCCCTTCCTCAACCCATCTCTTCACCTGCTCGTCAACAGCCTCTCTGACTTCATTGTCGATCTCCTTGCTCTCACTCATGAAGAGACTGAAAATCGAACCTCTTCTTGCGTTGGCTTCGTCGAGATTATGCAGAGTCACGACGTAAGTGAACTCCCTCTCCTTCTCGACCCTGCCTGAAGGCACCTCAACGATTTCAGTGTCTCCGAGATCGTACTTCTTGCTCGCTTTCTCGCTCTTACCGAGGATGGATATTCTACCTGATTCCTTATCGATCATTATCACGTCCCCGACCTGAAC
>QMZD01000273.1 GCA_003662985.1 Archaeoglobales archaeon
ATATGGTACAAGGCTTTGGAAACGGAAGACGCTTCAAAGGTGGCTATCTACATCTACTTAATTCCCTTTTTCACAGCGATAATGGCCTTTTTCCTTCTAAATGAAGAGATTACGGTTATTAAGATCCTTGGTGGGATTCTAACGATTTTGGGGGTTTACTTGGCGGAGAGAGGTTAGTTACACACCCCCAGTTCAAAATTTCTGAAAAAACCGCGATAATAATTAAAGCAGGAAAGCGTAACAATCGTTAAAGTTTTATTTTTCAATTTCAAATCAAAATTTGTGTCAATCAAAAAGAAAATTACACTTCTAAAGAAGCTAACTAAGAACGAGATGATTGAAATCTGCAAAAATCATGGAATCAAGGGTTATTCTGGGTTAAATCAAGCAAAGTTGGCTGAACACATTGCAAAAAATTGCGATCTGAGCGTAGAGGAGCTTGAAAACATTGTAAATTCTTTTTACCAGCATAAACTGATTGCCAAAGTCAATGACGCAAGAGATCACTTTCTGCTAAAGAAGGTCAAAATCGAGCATTTCGATGACGATGTGGTAATAGCAGATGTTTCGGGCTACAGAGTTAAAATCTCTAATCTGGGCAGGGATGATTTCTCGTATTCTTGTGATGAGAAGTGTGCTGATTATACCTATCAAGTCAAGAAGGGAAGATACCCATTCTGCAAGCACTATCCGGCTGTGTTGGCTGAACTGATCTATCAGGGCTTAGTAGATCCAAGCAAATTAAACTATGTTACCGGCAAAGTTCTTGATTCCCTGCTTGCTATTGTTGAAGAGAGAAGAAAAGAGGAAGGAGTTTTAAAGCCGGTTGGGAGAGATATCGAGAATACTCTAAACAACCTCATTCAAGATTACATCGAAATTTCCAAACAGAATGCAGGTTTGTCCAGAAAGAAGTATAATGGACCACCAGAAAGGATTTTTGAAGTTCTTACCGAACAAGCCTTCCAACTTCTCGAATTTGACACGATCACGAGGGCCAAGGAGGCTGGCTGGGATCTGCTCGTGATTGGAACCCATGCAACTCCCCCATACATAGCCGCTATAGAATGTAAAACAGCTGCAAGCGGTATCTATGACTACATCACTAAAAACCCAGATTACCTGATCAAGCTCAAATCTTACTGCATTGATCTGGTTAAAGAAAAGCTTCTCGGAGTTTACAAGGACTATGTCAGGTACATGCTTGTTGTAGGCCCCGATTTTCCCAGAGAAATTGAGAGGTATTCCATGCAGTTCAGGCACATGACGGGTGGGATCAAGCTCTCATTTCTGCCAGCTCCAACCTTGGTGTATCTGGTGAAGAGATATCGGGAGAATCCCATTCTCACGCATGGCCTTCTTGAAATGCTGTTCAGCTCGGAGAAGGTTGTTAGAGAAGAGGATGTGGACAGATTTTTTGAGGAGGCAGAGAGGAGAATAGAAAGCCTAATCGAAATCGCAAGGCAGAGATTGAGGGATAAGTTCAGAGAATTCGCTTCAAGGACCGCAGATGCATGCTTCGTTAAAATGGATGAGATTCTGCTTCAGAGCCTGATATATGATATATTGAACATTTTACAGCCTGATCTTGTGAAGATGGGGAAGAAGAGCACAACTGGCGTTACAACGATTCATTTGAAGCATGATTACTTCAAAATCTGGGAGAAAGTTTTGGATGGTTTGATTGAAGAGTTCGTTAAGTTGCTCGAAGAAGAATCTGAGGTCCAGCAAAAGAGAACGGATCTAAAAGAAGAGTTGATTAAGTTTTTAGAGTTAAGGTGATTATTAAACTCGGTTGTGGAGATCTTTTAGACTATTAAAACTGTACTCGAGCTGAAACTAACAAAGAAAAGGATTATAAATTCCCTCCACGATTCTCAATCATGGGATTCGAATGGTACACGACTTTTGTGGATCTGAACTACAAGCCGGAGGAGGATATCCTCTGTCACTTCAGAATCAAATCCGATATGCCGATTGAGGAGGCTGCTGGGAGAGTTGCCTCGGAAAGTTCTGTAGGAACCTGGACAACGTTAGCTGAGCTTCCTGAGAGAATAAAAAAGCTGATGGCGAGGGTTTATCAGATAGAAGGAGATCGAATAAGCGTAGCTTATAACATCGAGCTTTTTGAGGAAGGAAACATTCCGCAGCTTTTAAGCTCGGTTGCAGGAAACATATTCGGAATGAGGGCTATACAAGGCCTAAGGTTCGAAGATTTTGAGATTCCTGAAAGCTATGCTAAGCATTTTAAAGGTCCCCAGTTTGGAATCGATGGGATAAGGGAAAGGCTAAAGATATTTGATAGGCCTTTAACATGCACGGTTCCAAAGCCGAAGGTCGGTTTCGATGCTGAGGAGTATGCCAGAGTTGGGCTTAACTCTTGGCTTGGAGGTGTGGACATACTTAAGGATGATGAAAACTTGACGAGCCAGCCTTTCATCAGGTTTGAGAATCGGCTGGAAAAGGTTATGAAAGCGAGAGAAAAGGCGGAAAAAGAGACTGGAGAAAGGAAGACGTATCTTGCAAACATAACGGCAGAAACGAAAGAGATGGAGAAGAGGGCCATGCTCGTAGCTGACTTCGGGAACGAATATATAATGATCGATATTCTGACAGCAGGTTTCGCTGGACTTCAAACGCTGAGGAATGTCTGCGATGATTACGGCCTAGCAATCCACGCTCATAGGGCTATGCATGGAGCCTTCACGAGAAATCCAGAACATGGTATTTCGCTCAAGGTCATAACCAAATTGGCTAGGATGGCTGGAGTTGACAACATGCATGTTGGCACGGGAGTTGGGAAGATGGCTGGGGGCAAGGAAGAGGTCGAAGAGCTGGCTGAGGTTTGCAGGGCAGAATGGTTTCATTTCAAGCAGGTATTTCCGGTCTCATCTGGGGGTTTGCATCCCGGTCTCATTCCGGATGTTATCAGTCTTTTCGGGAAAGATGTTATCATCCAAGCCGGAGGAGGAATCCATGGCCATCCTGATGGAAGTTTGGCAGGGGCGAGGGCCCTGAGGCAGGCTATTGAGGCATCTTTGCAAGGGGTGTCTTTGGAGGAGTTTGCTGAAGGGCATGCGGAGCTAAGAAAAGCATTGGAGAAGTGGGGGAAGATCAGCCCCAAATGATTCAAGCGGGATTTTTCTTATTATGAGAATGAAAACTATTTTTTATTTCTTGTTTTAAGTAGCCATTTCGTGTATTTGGTTGAAAAATAGGAATGATTAAATACTTACAATCGAATTTACCCTCATGAAAAATCCACTCAAAAATGTTCTGGTTGTTGGTGCAGGAACGATGGGCCATGGAATAGCAGAGGTTTGCGCTCTTGCTGGCTATAACGTTATAATCGTTGACATAAACGAGAACATTCTCAGCAATGCTGTTGCAAGGATAACCTGGAGTTTGAAGAAACTTGAGGAGAA
>QMZD01000274.1 GCA_003662985.1 Archaeoglobales archaeon
ATTTCCTTTAAGTAGGAGAATACTTTTTCCATCTTTCCCTTATCATAGGATATTACGATGCCTACTTTTCCCATTATCGAGCTGTTAAATGCGGAACCCATGAAATGCTTTCTTGTGGATTTGTTTTCCACTTCTATGCAGATGAAACATCTTGGGTTTTTGTTTTCAGAGTCCTTCACAGATTTTATGAAGTCCTTAGTCAGGGTTTTCCCTCTCTTAACTACTCTACTGAGAAACTCTCTTATTTCGTGTATGTCGAGTAGTTGATTATATTCTTCATTTCTGTTTCCCCTTGCAAAAGAAAAGGGCCCTACTGCAACATCCATTCGTGGAGAGTAAAACCCTCCCCCCAGTTTAAGTCCTCTTTCTACTCTGATCAGATCCTCTTCGCGAAATTTTTCTTTGAGAATTTTTCCGAACTTCCTTTCCAAAAAGGAGGCAATTTTCTTTTGGTATTCTCTCGAATTTTCCTCCCCTTTCATGTTACTGATTTGTTTCTCCTCCTTAAATATCCCTCGCTTGGATTATTCTTATGAGATGGAATGGCAAGACCTAATGTTGAGAGTTGTGAAGAGTAAGAACCACCTCTCATTTCTCGAAGCCCTCTGGAACAAGCCGAGAAGCTTGAGCCAGGTGCCGATAAACTACAAGACCGCCCACAGGATCTCCAAGGAGTTCTTATCTTTAGGACTAATCTCACAGCGTGAGAACAAGTTCTCACTAACTCCCCTGGGAAAGTTCATCGCCTGCTTCCTGCTCGGAAAGTTCCAGAATCATTATCCGAAGCCGGACGAGATCCTAACCTACATAGACGGCGATTTCATAGGGAGGAAGGACGTCATCAAGGAGGTCCTCTGGAACGTCAGGATGAACAGGGACGTGGTGATTGTAGGAGAAAAGGGGATAGGCAAGACCGCATTACTGAAGCACCTGAAGGCGAGGTATTTACAGGACGCCATTTACGTGAAGGCGAGACCTTCCTCGAGGATCGTGGTGAAGATCGCGGAGAAGCTCAGAGTACCCCACCGGGGTAAAAGGGTGGACGAGCTCCTCGAGGAGATCGAGAGGATTCATCACAACCCCAGCGTGCTCCTCGTGGACGAGCTCGAGAGGGCGACGAAGGGCTCGATATACCTCCTGAAGCAGTTGAGGAGGATGAAGTTCGTGATCATTGGGGCCGGGATCACTTACCCCAAGAGCCTTGAATTCTACCGGGAGATCAGGTTGAGGGAACTGTCAAGGCAGGAAGCAAAAGCATTGGTCATAAACTCCCTGAGGAAAGAGCTGAGGGACATCCCGGAGGAGCTCGTGAACCTCATCACGAGCACGACGGGGAACCCGGAGAAGTTGGGGCTAGAATGCACTCAGGCGATACTCCTTCACAGGGAGGGAGAGCTCAGCACGCGGGAGAAGATCCACGAATATTTCGGGGAGCCGAAGTTCCCGAGGAAGGTCGTGATCCTGCCCGCGAGGGCTCTCCTCCCGCTCGGCTTCCTCCTCCTGTCATTAAGATTCTTCTTCTACGGCATAAGGGAGTTCGAGATCGGCTACATCATCGGGACAATAGCGTATTTCCTGTATTTCATAAGGAGCTTGAGAAAGAGTTAAAGTAATAAAGAAGAGAAAAATCATAAACTCATGGTTGTAAGTTGCTTATGAGGTGATAAAATGGTTGTAATAGCTGATGTGATAAAGGTTAGAAACGAGATAAAGAAAGGTAAAAAAGTTGAAGGCATAATTAGGACTTATAATCTCCTCGAAGCTGGAAAGTTTCATGAGAAATCTCCTTCATGGGTTTTTGAGCATACTTATCCAACTACTCCAGTTAGAAATATAATCCAAAAAATAAATGAGAAATTAACAGGAAAAGAAAGAAGAGGCACTTTTGTTTTTACGGGAGGTTATGGGTGTGGTAAATCTCACAATCTTGTGTTAATCTATCATATCTTTAAAAACCTAAAAATAGCGAAAGAATGGGCTAAAAAATGGAAAATTGAATTGAGCATCCCTCAAGGTTTTGATGTAATACTTTTACCTCTCAATTATGAAGACTTTGAAGGCCAGGCTCTTTGGAATTCTATTTTTGAACATTTAGGTAGAAAGGACATATTGGAAAAAATTGAAAGGTCTAAGACTAAATGTCCTACTATTAGAGATCTTAAAGACGTGTTTCACAACAAAAAGATTGTCATTATAATCGATGAATTAGAGGATTGGTACGAGAAATTAGAAAGCAAGGAGCAGAGAAGGAATAAAGATTTTCTTAAGCACTTGTTTGAAGTTTCTCAAGATTTGCCTAATCTTTTTGTTTTTGTAGCAATATACGGAAGAAATGAAGACATAAAAGATGTTATTAATAGAGTAAACCCAATAGTTGAGGATTTGACTTCATATCCTGATGAAAATAAAAACATAATACTTTTCCGCATTTTTGAGATCAAGACTCTTAAAAAGGATTTGGCAGAGAAAGTGATTGAGGAGTATCTAAACGCGTACAAAAAAGCCGAGTTGGACATTCTTGGAGAAGAGTTTAAAAAAGAAATGAAGAAAACTTATCCTTTCCATCCTGAAGTACTAAGGACGCTATTTGAAAGATATGCCACTTCTCGAAACTATCAAAATACCAGGGGTATTCTGTTTTTACTTGCACCAATAGTAATGAGGACTTACAAAGGAAGAGACTTAATCCTTTTGTCAGATTTGGACATAACTTTAGAAGATATTAGTGGTACATTAAAAATACTGAATAGAAACTTGTTTGAAAAAACAATTTTTGACATCAAAGATACGGAGGGTATACCATTTAACAAAGAGATTCTTTCCACAATTTTCTTCTACTCGCTTGGAGAAGTCAGAAAGCTAGGAGCAACAGAAAAGGAGGTAATTTTGAATATCTTAAGACCAGGATTAAAAGTAGTTGATATAAAAACATCTCTTGTTAAACTTTTGAGAACAGCTAACCATTTGTGGCCAGTGGAGAATAGGTTTGTTCTAAGAGAAGAAGAAAGACCAGTTGTGCTGGTTGAGAGAAGAGCACAGAAAATTTCCTTAGAACAGGCTAAGTTTGTAATCAAAAACATTGTACATGAGGAAATCTTACCCGGTATTCCTGTAATATTAGATGGTATAGATGAAATGAGGGATGATAAATCAATTAAAGTTGTTTTATTCCTCGATCACCCACCAGTAGAAGATGGGTTAGATGATAAGATAAAAAACCTGTATTGGGGAGTTGAAAACAGAAATACGATTCTGTTGATAGTTCCAAAAAAAGGTATAAATTTGTTGGAAATTGAGGATGTTGTCATAAAAGCAAAAAGAATAGTTGCTGCTGAAGAAATTGTAAATGAAGTTGAGAAAGATAAAAAAAGAGATATAGAGAATTTCAGAAAGAAAGAACTAAGAGAATTAAAAG
>QMZD01000275.1 GCA_003662985.1 Archaeoglobales archaeon
ACTTACAAATTTCAAATCTCTGCGACATGCACCACAAAATCTAGATTTACTCTGTCTATGAGCTTCTCGTCAGAGGTATATAATTTCGAGTTCAAACTCTCCGCCAAGGCTATGTATGAAGCATCATAAACTGTAATTTCCTTCTCCACAGCTATCTCAGCTGTTCTCTCGCTCAATTTTCCTCTGAGAGAGTACAATTTAAAACCGTAGAGACTTAGAGATCTCGCAATTAGCTTGAGCTCATCTTTAGAAAAGAGTTTGGTGTATCTGAGAGCATTTAGAACTTCGTAAGGCATCAGTTCTGGAGATGCTAACTCAATACTACCGTTTATATATTCTTCTCTGAGCTTCCTAGCATTCTCCGAATAAATTTCGTCTACAAACCACTTCACAACAACACTTGCATCTGCCACTACCTCCATCTACTGTCCCTCCAGTTGCGGATAATCTCTGTAGTATCTTTTTCTGACTTTTTCCTTACCTTCTCATTTATCAAAAGAGCTTCGGCAATGTTCCTACTTTCGAGCCTCTCAACAACCTCTGTAAGTTCTCTTCTTATTATCTCACTCCAGTTGATGTACGGAAACCTTTCCATCTTTTTCTTTAATTTGTCATCTATTCTTACACTCACTACAGGCATAAATGTATTACAAATGAGAAGCATATAAGGGTTTTGATAATCATAGGATTTTGCATGGAGTTGGCACCCCATTCCTATTGTCAAGTTAGATCAGAAGAGCTGGGAATCGCATGAATGTGAGTGAAATTAAGAGTGAAGAGTGAAAATTAAAAAACTCTGACCATCACTTTTATAAAGCTGAAAGAAGATTACCGATTGTGACAACATTGACAGCTTTGGTATGGAAAGAGGGAGACCAATACGTCTCCAAATGTCCGGAGTTGGAAGTGGCAAGCTGTGGAGATACCTTGGAGGAGGCAATAGAGAACCTCAGAGAGGCTGTGGAATTATATATTGAGAACGCGAAAGAGCTTGGAATGCTTGAAGACAATCTTGAAGCTGTTTTCAGCAAAAAATTCATTACAACGTTTGAGGTTTTCGTATAATTTCTACCTATGGACTTATCGAATTTATTGAGCTACCTGAGCAAGGCTATAAACTCTTCCTTACTTAATCCGGCTTGTTTAAGAATCGACATAAGGGTTCCTTTTGGTATGTTCTTTTTCCTAGGTATTATCACAAGCCTGTATTTTCCCTTCCCATCTACTTGTACATCGCGGTGTGGCTCCCCTTACCTCTTTTAGGTATAGGTGAAGCCAGCTTTTGCCAAAGCCCTAACTACCTCCTCGTATGGCAGGATGGGTAGTTTCATAGGTAGTTTCATGGTACTTCACATTCACGATCTATCTTCCCCTATAAAAATTTAAGTCGATTCAGAAATTTGAGGTTTAACAAGAAATTGTTAAGAAATTGTTAAGATGCTTAATAAGAATCTTAAAACAAGAAGGAAATTAGTAAAAGGTTATTGGTAGGAATTGTGGTTCGTAACAAACAACAAAAGGTTTTGCAATCAGTAATCAGAAATAAAATACAAGCTCTAAGCTGCTTAGCTCTATTTTGACTTTAGTTTCTCTTCTTATTCAACGCATAAAAAGCTCCACCTAAACCAGCCAATGTAGCGAGAATCTCAAATCCAGGTGTTTTCTCTGCTTTTGGAGTTGAACTTGGCTTTGAACCTGGTGTTGGACTCAAAGTAAATGTTGGCTCTGGCTCAGGATAATCATATTTATCAAGCCAATTTGAGTGGGTGTTTTACCAATACAATCCCTAAAATGAATAACTTTGCCTGTTTCCAGTGGATCTGCATCCTCATATCTAAAAACTGGAATCGGTCTAAAGGGATAGGCTTTCAACCATATCGTTTCCCCGATTTTTGTAATTTCTATTCTCCGTCTGTTACGACTTCCTTCTGATCTTGAGTGGAAGTTTTTCCAAATGGGAGTCATTACGTAGAAAGCCTTGCCCCTTTATCCCCTTTTACCGCAAAACTATTTAAAACATTAATAGGATAGGTATTACTATGTCAACCTCAAAGCTCGCTGAGAGGCTATTCAAAGCTGGCATACACACGATGAGCAAAGAAGAAGCCATATCGATGATTGAAGATTTTGCTAACAAGTTCAGCATAGATCTCAGGAAAGCTGATCTGGATAAGACGAGAGAGATCCTCAAAAAAGGTAAGCCTCTATCAAGAATAGTAATAGATATGCGGGAAAGATGAGGAGAGTTTATTTGGACACTTCTGCATACCTGAAGGAATTTTCTCAGGAAACAGGTAGCGAAACAATTTTCAAGATTTTTTCAGCTTGTGAAAAAGGAGAGATTGTAATCGTTACATCCCAGTGGACATTGAGTGAGAGCATTGCAGCGGTAGACAGGAAACAGAGAAGGGGAGAGATAAGTCTGGATGAAAGAGATGCAGTAGTTGCAACTGTCCTTGATAAAACCATGAAGCTCGTGAGGAAGGATAGTCTTGTACTCGTTCCCGTTACTTCCCAGCTTGTGAAGACCTCATGGCGAATAATCCTTGAAAGACATGTTTCTGCAGATGATTCCATTCATCTGCTTTCTGCCCTTGTAACCCTCAGCGAAATCTTCGTCGCAGCTGATGATTACTTGATTGAAAGAGCAAAAGAAGAGGGATTTGACAGTTATGATGTTGAAGAGATGACTGACTGCAAAAAACTGGAAGAAACACTGGAGCTGTAAATTTAAGTTATAGTTTATAACCTCCCTTCAGTTTCAAAGACTATGCGAAAACTTACGGGCAACAGCAAGCAAGGTAAACATTTTATAACCATTGCATGCGAATAAAACCGTCTCCAGAGGTGAGAGGTTGACGAGAAAAATTTCGATATTTGATACAACTCTAAGAGATGGAGAGCAAACACCCGGAGTTTCATTTCCTTTGAGCTACAAGATTCAGATAGCCAAACAGCTTGACAAGCTGGGTGTCGACTACATCGAGGCAGGCTTCCCCGTTGCTTCGAAAGGAGAGTTTGAGGCTGTAAAAACGATAGTTAATTTAGGCCTGGAATCGAAGATCTGTGGGCTTGCCAGAATAGTTAAAGAGGATATAGATGCTGCCCTTGATTCAGATGTAGATCTGGTTCACATCTTCATATCCACATCCAAGATCCAGATCGATCATACGATCAAAAAGAGCAGAGAAGAGATAGTAGAAGATTCCGTAGAGGCTGTGGAGTACATAAAAGATCATGGTAGAAAATGCATGTTCTCTGCAATGGATGCTACAAGAACGGAGATCGACTATCTGAAAAAAATCTATAAAGCTGTAGAAGATGCGGGAGTTGATATAATAAACGTTCCCGATACAGTTGGGGTTGCAACACCATTCAAATTCCACGATCTTATTAAACAGCTGAGAGAACAT
>QMZD01000276.1 GCA_003662985.1 Archaeoglobales archaeon
ATATAAACGTCTGGTATGCACAGCTGGTAGGTTATGGCCTGAGGAATACCATCTCTTACCTGAAATTTGCATTCCACTGCTTTAACATCCAATTCCTCATCTTCCCATTTCATTGCAACAATATCAAATCTCTCAAAAGCGGGCATGTCAAGCTTGAATTCTTTCTTTCCTCTTTCTGGCAAAGGTACGGTGAAGTAGCCCTCTTCCCACAGCATTTCAATCAAGGGTTTTGTAATCTCCGAAAATTCATCTGGCATTCTACCACCATTCCAAAGCCTCTAAAATGAACTTAAGTTTTTACTTTCTGGGTGTTGAAGGTAACTTTCATCCCACACCCAACCTTGAAATTTCCCTAACTTAAAATCAAGTTATGTCAGGCAATGGGGATAATAAAAGGATAGCGAATGTTTAAGGATAAGCAGGATAGGATAGCTAGGCAGATAGCTCTGCAGGTTGCTGGTCAGGCTGTAACAGTGAATCCTGCAAGTGCCGTCAAGGATCCTGAGGTTATCACTTCTAAGGTGTTAAGGGTTGCTGAAATCTACTACAACTGGATTTGCAATGGTGGTAGGAAATGAAGGTTGAATGTCAAATCAAAGAGTGTGAAAACAACAGGAACGGGATGTGTAAAGCTGGTGAGATAAGAATTGGATATGCAGGCTGTTTGTCGATAAAAAAGCCCACATCAGTATCTCCACAATATTAATTTTTTTGGAGTGTTTAACTCCAAGTATTCTAACTCTTTTAATTTCATACTTCTTCACACTTCCAGCTTCTCTACCAATTCATCAGCTACGATATCAATCAGATAAGCTATATCTATGTTATAAACGTATCCTGTAAAGTCATCTGCCAGCGTATCAAGTGAATAAACCGCTTCCTCAAACTTTCCAGCCTTGCACAGCTTAATATAAATGTGCTGGAGACAATCAAGCGACAAATCAGGATTCAGATACTTTTCAAGTGTATCTGATGTAATACCTCCTTCTCTCAACTTTCCTTAAATGTACATTCGCATTGAGTCGACTCTAACCTCTAATTTTCCTTGTTTCCATAATTCATGCGGATTCTCTATAATTACAAGTCTAGGCTCTTTGTCAATATTGTAGACTCTATAAATGTAATAGTCGCTACCTTGGCTCGCAGCAAACCTCCATTGTTTAGGGAAATCTCAAAGAAGTCTTTGCTATCTTTAATTGTTGATTTAACCTCAATGTATTTTTCTTTGCCCTCTCTTACCAATTTGATATCGTATTCTTTCATTACATCTTCTTTGTGATTTAACCAGTGAATTTCTGCTAAAATCCGTCCATGACGCTTTAACACAACCTTGCCTCCATCGTCAAGCTCTTCAATTTCTGCATCTTCGTAATTTTTAAGTAAATCCTTCTTAAGGTAAAGGAATACCAATTCCTCGCCCGTATGGCCAACTCGTTTCCTGTCTTCTTCACTCAAAGCGCAGAGTCTTTTACTTGATGACTGTTCTGCGATATCTCTACTTTCGAGCTTAGTGGATAAGAATTCTACAAACTTCACATCTTTCGAACTTTCACCAAATTCTCCAGTTGGTTTTATGCGTGTTACTGGAATTATACTAATATCTACTTCACTCGGCTCAAATTCTGATTTCCATCCCCCATGTGGTTTTTCTTCAACTTTCTGAAGCGCATCGAGTTTAACGCTTTCATCAGATTCTACAGGTTCCGTACTGTCTTTACTTATTGTCTTAGTGAGTTCACTTTTTCGCTCTGGCGATTCGACAATTTTGGTAGTTTTCTGCTCGTAGCTAGTTTCTTGGATTAAGAGGTCCTCTTTTTCTTTTTCAGAAGGTTTTGTTTCTTCAACCAGTCTCCTTTGACTCTCTTTTACCTCTCCTAATTGCGATGCAACTTCGGGGGATTGTCCTATAGAATGTTCAGACACTTCCGTGCCGTAAATCGCTTTTGTGTCGCCGATGTGCGACTTTGACACGTCTTTAATCTTCTCCTCAGTTTCTGTACCATATTCAGCCGATTCAGAAAGTGTTGGTGCTTCAACTACTTCTGTAGGTGTTTCGCTGATTTGCTTGCTGGTTGATGTGTCTTCAGTTAGTTCCTCAGTGGGTGCCGCAAGAGTCACTTCTTCTAATTCAAGAGGAGGTTCCTCGACCTTCTCAATCCCTTTACTGAGCAGAAACTCCTCAACATATTCGATTGGTCTATCGAAGCAGTTACTAAACACCTCATCGATACCCCTGAATGTGGGCAAGTACTTAGACAAAGCATCTTTTATTTGGAATAACGCTGAGTGTTTATTCTGCGCTTTTTTGTCTATGATGTATATCGTATTTCTGGATTCATCGTAGGCAGCGTTTTTCTCGACTTCTTTGGTTATTTTTGCTCCATTAACTTCGTACACAGTTTTAATTTTCTTCGCCTTTTTGACCTTTATTTCAAGGATTCTTGAACAGAGGTCATTTATCTTATCTTTATTAACGCCAATATCTAGCTTGTTCCTATAGTTCCAGATGGCAAAAACCAGAGATTTCTTTTTGAAGTCTATGTCGTAATCTTCTTCCTCTACCGGTATGCACTTATAAGTACATATTTCCTCAATATCTGTAAGTTCTTCGAATAAGACCTCATAAACTGAACCCTTGACATTTTTATCTTTTAGTCTCTTAGGAGTTATAAGCGTCTTCTCCTTTATTTCTGGTAGTAAATTGGCGGTTATATCCTCATTTAAGCAGTAAAATTCAATATCGGATTTTGGCACAAACCGTCGATTCAGATTTAACAACTTATCCGCATTTAAGATCTCATTCCGAATTTCGTAGCTATCTGCGTTTACGTATACGTTCAAAACGAATGCGACTTCGGCGTCGCTCAGAGGTTCTGTCTTTTCTAATAGCTTGATATAATAGTCTGTGAAAACCTTTAGAGAAATGATTTCTGGAATTCCAAGAACTTTAACGAAGAACTCTCTGAATCTGTCGCCGTAGTCTTTAAGAGGAGTAATCATTTTTAATATTGTCTCCTGCTGCTGTTTTTTGCTAAATCCATCCTCTCTTATCTGCGACATCCAGCAGACTCTCTCGATTGGCACGAGTTCGATTTCTGTATCTTTCCAGATTGGTATCTTCTTCAATTTCTCTTTTACTTTGTTTTTCGATTTCTCATCTTGACTCACTTTTAAATAGATCTCCCACAGCAGATCCTCTATTTCTTCTTTATCTCCACGATTGACTGCCACTTCCAGCCTTTTAAGTAAATACTCGATGTCAGGAGGCCTATTGAGCTCTAGGAATTCTATTAAATCCGGTGGTAGAGATATATTCTGATTAACGACCGGCAAACCTAATTTTCGATTATCTTAGGTGTTAACAAAAAGTTCAAGAGGAGAACGAGGTTCACCGTTAGCATCTAACAACC
>QMZD01000277.1 GCA_003662985.1 Archaeoglobales archaeon
ATATCATGCTTAGATAGATAACCATTTACCCCATCTTTTATTATATTTTTATGAGACAAATTGTCTGTAGCTACAACAGGTACACCGGCAGCTATGTATTCGAGTATTTTTATTGGTACTGCGACATCGTATATTGGATGGTTAAATGGGAAATAAGATACAGCAACATCAAAGCTCTTTACAAAACTAGGTACATTACTGTGAGAGATACTCCCAGTAAAAATAATGGAATCTTCGAGTTTAAGCCTCTTAACCAGCTCTCTAAAACTTCTTTTTTCCTCGTCTTTTATCAGTCCAACCATAACAAGAAAAGCATCTTCTATCTCATCTTTTACTAGTCTGAACGCCTCAATAATTTTGTTTGATCCTCTACTCAGTGAGATAGACCCCACATAACCAATGATTTTTCCATCAATACCGAACTTCTCATGCAGATCTATTGGTTTTGCTTTGGAAAACTTCTCAATGTCTACACCTTCTGGTACGATCTCGATGACTCCTTTGTGAATACCTTTTTTCATGAGGATTTTTTTCATTAAAGGAGAGATTGCTATAATCGCATCGCACATTTTCGCAAGTTTAACGTCGATAGAATCTAGAATTCTGCCTGTCCATTTTGAGTAATAGCCTGCATTAACTCCAAACTCAGCCCAAAGTCCACGAACATCATAGATAATCTTGGCATCAGTTTTAGCAAGTAATGGTGGAATAAGAGAGGAAAAAGGATTTCTTGCGTGTATTACATCGTAGTTGTTTTTTCTTATTTCTTTAATAGTGTGATACATAAACTCAAGTTGACCTCTTTTTGAATAAGTGCCTCCAGGTACTAGCGTTAGTTTGTAAGGAACATCCTCAAATTGTATCTCTCCTTTTTGCATTATTATATTTATATCATAATCCCCTATTTTAATGAGTTCTCGAACAAAACCATCATAGAAAACTGCCCTATGGTCATTTGGTGGGAAGTTAAGAACAATTCCTACCTTCATTTCTCTGAACCAGTTAATTTTTCCTCAATAATATACTTCAACACTGCTAATTCTTCATTTAACTTAGAAATATTGCTGTTAAGCTCTGAAATTTTTGTTGAATAATGCAATATTACCAGATAGGCAACAATTATACTTATTGAAAAAATCATGTTTCCTCGGTAGCTCATACCCAATAGATTTGAAAATATTAGGACTATGTTTGGGTCTATCGCTACGGCAATAAAGGATAACCCAATGATCGTCCACAGCAAGAACTGTTTAACGTCCTCTTTTTTATCTCTAAGCAGTTTATAACTTTTGATGATGTAATAAATTCCCACAACAAACGCGACTATCTGTATCCCAGATACCATGATCTGAAATTAATCTTTCAATTTATAAGCTTTGACTTTGTCTGTTGGTTAACCAAATCTTTGGGATTTATTTAGCAAGTCTAAGTTTTCCCTCATTTCTCAGTTTCTTCTAAAAATAGCTATTCTAAGAATGGATTCTAAAGCTCTCCAAGGATACCTAAGAAAAGTTCCGAAACTAAACTGTGATTCTCCGATTTTTCTCGGAGGCATCTCCACAGAGACTTCAGCAATTTTCAATCCTTTGATTGCTGCCTCTAAAGTTTGTTCTACAGCCCAGTTTTTGTCAGGTAACCTCCCGATTCTTTTCAGAGCCTCAGCTCGATAGACTCTAAAACCAGAAGTAACATCACTTACCTCTATACCTCCAAAAAGGGACACAACTTTCGAAAAGAAAGAAACTCCAATCCTCCTAACAAAACTGAAATTTTTATAGCTATTATTCCTGAATCTCGAGGCGATTACGATATCAGCTCCATCAAATGCAGCTTTAAGCATTTCTGGAATATATTTAGGATTATGCTGTCCATCTGCATCAATTTGGACTATATAATCAAAACCATTCATTATGGCGACTCTGTATCCAGTCCTTTGAGCGGCTCCTACGCCTCTGTTTATTTTATGGGTGATAACTTCAGCACCTGCTTGCCTTGCAATTTCAGCAGTCCCATCACTGGACCCATCATCTACTACGAAAATTGTGTCAATGTATTTTTTGCAATTTCTAACAACCTCTCCTATCGTTTTCTCTTCATTATAAGCTGGTATCACCGCACAGACTTTTTTGTTCATTTTGTTCCTCCACCTCGAAGTTAAGCACGCCGGTCAGTTCAAATTGAATAAAATCCAACTAATAAATTTTTCGACCTGTTTTCAAAATTTTTCGAAGTTTTTTTACGTGGGCATCCATCATTAACCCTTTTGCGGTTTTTTCTGCACCCCCTTCCATTTTTCTTAAAAGAGAAGTACCATCTCTCAACATCATCAATATCTCTTTAAGCCTCTTAGCATCGTTTGGTGTAAAAAGCAAACCGTTTTTGCCATCTTCTATAATTTCCGGGATTCCTCCAATTCTACTGCCAACAGCCGGTGTGGAATAGCTGAAACCCTCACAGATAACCTTTCCAAAAACCTCTGGGCATATAGATGGTAAAACAACCACATTAGCTTTTTTGTAAAGTCTTATCAGTTTCTCTCCTTCTAGATATCCATGGTATGTGGTATTTGACGGGAATTCCAGTTTCTCTCCGCTACCAACCACATCCAAAAAAACACCATCCATATCTTTTACAGCCTCAATCAAAACTCTTATTCCTTTGTGTACAGCTATTTGCCCTACGTAAAGAACCTTGAGAACATCATAATCCTTTTTGACCCTTTCAACTCTATTTACAGGGAGAGGTAACCTGAATAGCTTTGAATCAACAAAAAAGCCGTTTTTAAGATGCACATCGAGGATATAATGCGATGGAGCGACAACCGCATCGGGATTAAGAATAAATTTGGATTTAATTTTTCTGTAAATGATACAGAGTTTTCTGGGTTCTACGCAAACCTCCCCTTTAGACTTGCAAAGAGTTGCTCTTGGACACAAAAGAGAATGATCGTGAAGCATATGCACATGAGATATCTCCAACTCCTTTATTGCCGTAAAAACGGCAGATGAAAGATTTCCAATGTTGTGGGTAAAGACAACATCTGGCTCAAGTTTTTTCATAAGTGATTTGACAGTGGCATAAGAATGGGGATTCCACAGATCAATAAAATGCCAGAAGGGCTTCAGAATTTCGGATTTTTTCTGTGCATCGTAGGTGTGGTATAAATTTAGAGGATAGAACCTGTAAACGTTCCCTTCCCTTTTCAATTTAAGATTTCTAAAACCAAAACTTTGTGTGGTAATAACAAACACGTCATCCTTCTCCGAAAGCTTGTTAGCAACCTCGTAAACGTATTTTTCAGCACCACCAAGCGTGTATGGCGGATAAAGATTAGAAACAACGAGAATTCTCATTTAACACCTCCCCGCCTCGACTCGAACCCCTCTAAAGCCTGAAAATA
>QMZD01000278.1 GCA_003662985.1 Archaeoglobales archaeon
AAAGAAGAGGTAAGGGAGGAAAGAGAGGCCAGGGAAGGTAAGAAAGAGGGGACCCTCGATATCTTCAGGAGACATAAGGAGGAGGTTGAGGGGAAGCTTATTGCAAGAATCCTCGATAAAGGGCATAATCTTGTGAAGGAAATTCCCGTAAGGGATCTCGTAAAGACGCTCAAGTCGAACAATACGAAGGGAGAGACGATCGTATTCGATGGAGTTATAACCCAGAGAGTCGTAGATCTGGCTGCAAAGAGGAACATAAGTTATCTTATCGGTGTGAGATTGGGTAGCGTTGTCAAAGTCCCGACCAGTATCAGGATTATCACATTCGATGAGCTCTAAATCTCATCATTTTTTAATTTTTTAATCAACTCCAATTTCTGATCCCAATTCCCGAAGTTAAAATTTTATAGTTTTCTAAAAAAAGATTTTCGTGGACGAACTTACAAAAGCCTACCTATCAAAGAAATTCAAAGAATATTATTCAAAGGCCAATCTAACCCCTCCTCCCGATTTTGAAAAGAGAGAATGGGCATTCGTTCCATTCGAGACACTTCCAGATTTTTTCATGCAAAGACACCTCAGCTTTGAGAGTCTAGAACACCTAAAAGCTTACATCCTTTCTTCACCTCCAGCCCATGTTTTCTATTCCTCGGCCTGCTATCTTAAACCAAAGGAGCCGATGGAGAAGAAGGGGTGGCTCTATGCCGATCTTATTTTTGATATTGATGCCGATCACCTGCCCTTAAAGGATAAGAGTATGGAAACCGCTCTTAAAGTTGCAAAAAAAGAAATAATTAGGCTTTCCGAGATACTTCAGAGGGATTTTGGCATTTCCGAGAAGGATATGAAGATCGTATTCTCAGGTGGAAGAGGGTATCATATTCACGTCTATGATAGGGATTTTCAGCTTCTGGGATCTCCGGAGAGAAGGGAGATAGTGGATTACCTTTCAATAAATTCTCCTACTAACGGAAAGAGCCTCCAAATGGCTAGAGTCAGGAAATGCGTTCTAGCTTTTTTCAGAAATAAAGAAAAAGAGGGTAAATTTACAGAATTCCTCAAGAGAAGTGGTATCAGATCTGAAAGGACAAAAAAAGATTTGAAAGACCTTATTAGTAATAAGCAACTTGGAAGAAAGTTTATCCGTGGTGAGTACGATCTAAGGAAAATAAGCAAAGGAAAAAGATTCCAAAACATGATTTCGAGGATTCTTGATGTCTGCACTTCTAAACATTCAATTCACATTGATGCCCCCGTTACAGCGGATGTGAAAAGGCTGATAAGGTTTCCTGGCTCAATCCACGGAAAAAGCGGGTTGAAAACGATGGAAATTGACCTTAACTCGATTGAGGAGTTTGATCCTTTCGCGGATGCAATTGCCTTTGGAGATGAAAAAGTTAAATTAACAATATCCCCAGAGAAGGATGTAAAGATTCAAATGAGGGGCGAGAAGTTTCGTTTTAAAGCTGGAGAGAGAGTCACTGCACCAGAGTTTGTTGCAATTCATCTCCTATGCAGGGGGGTAGCGAGATATGGACATTGATGAACTTCTCATAATTCTTGAAAAGAACAGGTCGAAGCTCACAAAGCTGGAAGATGATTTTTACGGGCAAATCCAAAAGAGAATATCGGAACTTGAGGATTCAAGAAAGGATGCAGATGATTATGAAATATCAAGAATCGATGATGAGATCAGAACGATAAAGAGGATCCAGAGGAGAATCTTTGAGGCGAGAACTAGCAAGATAATTCGGGCAGCCTGGGCAAAAGTTTGTGGAGAGGCTGTAAATGTTGAGAATCTCACAACCGCTGAAAAGGATCTTTTAACGAAACTCACAAACTTAATTTCGGAATTCAGGGATGCGATGACGGAAAAAGTGAATACAGAAATCGAGAATGCAAAAAATCAAACCAATGAAGATCTCAGCGAGACCTCCCAAGACTTTGAGCTTGTGAGGGTGAAAACAAATATAGGCAAATTCGAGGGAGTTGATGGAAAAACATATAAATTGAGCAGGGAAGACGTGGTAACGCTCCCAAAGTTGAATGCAAAGGCTCTGATCAAGGCTGATGCTGCTGAGCCAATAAGCTGGGGTGATAGCGAATGAAGTATCCAAAGAAGGTAAGAACCTACTGCAGGTATTGTGGAAAACATACGATCCATGAGGTTGAAAAGGTTAGCAAGGGTAAACAAAGCTCCCTGAGATGGATTAATCGACAGAAGGCAAGAAGGGGTAAAGTTGGCAACCTCGGTAAGTTCAGTAAAGTGCCGGGAGGAGACAAGCCAACGAAGAGAGTTAACATCAGGTACAGATGCACGGAATGTAAAAAAGCTGAACACAGGCCAACATGGAGGGCGAAGAGATTTGAACTCGTTTAGGGGTGAGATCGTGGGCGTGAAGAAGAGTAAATTCGTCAGGGTGAAGTGTCCGGATTGCGAGAACCTTCAGATCGTCTTCGATCACCCCTCTATAGACGTGAAATGCCTTATTTGCGGGAGAACTTTGGTTGAGCATACCGGTGGGAAAGGAATAATCAAGGCTGAAGTTGTTGAAGTCCTTGAGTGATGCTTTTGAATGCTTTTTATTCTGATTTTTCCTCCCTCAGCCCCAACAAATCCTTCAGCCCTAACAAATCCTAAATCTAATCATGTCGAACGATCTAATCGAAAAGGTAGAAAAATTGAGACCGGTCGTTGGTAGCCACGTGAAAAGAAGGATTGAGGAGTTCCTCTCTTTTAAAGATAAAGATTCTAAAGAATGGTTTAGTGAACTTTGCTTCTGTATTTTAACAGCAAATTCCTCTGCAGAAATGGGAATTAAGATTCAAAATACACTCAAATTCGATGGTTTTGCTAAGCTTAACGAAAAAGAGTTGGCAGGAAAGCTGAAAGAGTTAGGATACAGATTTTACAATGTTAGAGCCAGATACATAGTTGAGGCGAGAAAGTACGTTAACGTCAAGGAAATAATCACCTCGTTCAAAGAACCCTGGGAATCAAGGGAATGGCTTGTTGAAAATGTGAGAGGCTTGGGTTATAAAGAGGCAAGTCACTTTCTCAGAAACACAGGTATCCTCGATTTTGCAATCCTTGACAGGCACATTCTGAGGATAATGGAGAAGGTCGGAATCGTTAGGGTTCCCAAAACCCAAAAAAACATCTCAAGAAAGACGTACCTTGAAATTGAAAAAAAGTTTATAGAGATCGCTAAAAGACTGGAGATGAAACCTGGAGAGCTTGATCTCTACCTCTGGTATCTCTCTACAGGTAAAGTTCTGAAGTGATCTGCCGAGAAGCAAGGAGCAAGAAGCAATAACGTTTAAAAATCAGAAGTGAATTTAATTCTGATGGATCCAAAAAAAATCCTTTTTGTTGTAATAGATGGGGTTTCAGA
>QMZD01000279.1 GCA_003662985.1 Archaeoglobales archaeon
ACAAAGCATGCAGATAATTGATTTAGGCTTGTGCCTGCATTCATAAGCGTTGGACTGTTAGGCATGAATATTTGGCTGTAAATTAGCTCGAAAAACTTCTTAGCCCACTGCTCCACATCATTCCCGTAATTCTCCTCAGCCTTGGCTATGGCTTTTGCTACCCTCCAGCACATCTCTTCGGGGGTTTCAACAACCTTGCCTTCTTCATCCTTCAAAAGATACCTTTTCTGCAGAACAACCTCTGCCGTTTTCGTTAACTCCATGTTTTACCTCCCCTCTACCTCCAATTATATCTAAATTTAGTACATTCTTTGAATTTTTAAATTTCACTGGAAACAAAGCTTGAAAGAGGTTACATTGGAAAAAGTCGTAAGAGGGATAACTCTTAGATATCCAAACTTATGACACAAACTCACAAAAAACGTCGTAAAAGATTAAATCCCTAACCCATAGAACTAGCCATCATATTCCACGGTTCCAAGAGGTAACCTTCTCAAACCCTCGACTCTATCGAAATCTTTGTCATCTGAGACTACAACTCCATCAAACGCCAAAGCTGATGCAGCAATCATGCTGTCGAAGTAACTCAGCCCGTATTTCTCCTCGATCTCAGCCTGGGTCATGAACAAACTCGTGTTAATCGTTGAAACTTCCTTTATTCTCCTTCCAAAAATCTGTTTAAGCGCTACCATAGCCTTTGCTATCTCTGATGGCGCTCTGCCTCTCGCTCTTAAAACCGCTTGAAATTCAAAGATGGCTGTATCTGGGATCCTCAAATTACCCATCGACAGAGTTTTCACGGCTTCAGCGTGTTTTTTGTCATTGGGATTCAAAGCAAATATGAATTCCGTATCAGCGACAGGCATCCGATTCACCTCATCTTGCTTCTTTTAGCCATTTTTCTGCTCTTTTCTCATCAACTTCTTCCCTGTAAGGCTCACCTATGACATCAGCGAGTACTGAAAAAGGTTCCGACGTGAGTTTTTCAATCAATATTTTATCTCCTTTAACGTTTATCCTAAGGAGATCCCCTTCTTTTATACCCACTTTTTTCCTTATTTTAGAGGGAATTACAACAATATTTTTCTTTCCAACTTTAACAATTTCTTCTAACATTTAGTTCACCAGACTATTGTTTTTTGTTAGAATCTATAAATTTTTCTAACAACTTAGATTGAGCCTAGGTAAGAAGCTGAGAAACATAAAAAGAGATAACCTTATATCCTTCTGGCAAAAACTGAATTCATGCCTCTTAAACTTCTGAGCATTGTGGCGACGGAGAGAAAGAATGGGAATAGCGTTCTAGCCTCAAAATATATTGCAAAGAAAGTTGGGGCTGAGCTTGAGATAGTGAACCTCGCCAAACTCGATATAAGGCCATGTAAAGCATGTTACAAATGCCTATACGGAGAGGACTGTTTGATAGAAGACGACGTTGAAGAGATATTCGATGCTATTGAAAGGACTGATGCAATATTGATTAGTTCCCCCGTTTACTGGCTCGATGCAACTGGAAAGCTCAAGGCGTTTCTCGACAGATGTTTTATGTCTCTAAGATACCATGAAAGATTCAGGGGGAAGAAAGCTCTGATTTTAACCTACCACGGTTTCAACGAGATGGTTGGATGGGCTTCCGCAACTCACTTGGTTTTGGCAAGAATTCTCGGTTTCGATGTGTTAGCGAACATCGAACTTAGAGCTGCTCTGCCAGCGGAGATCTTCACCGATAAAGAGACCTTCAAGAAGCTTGAACTGGCAGCAGAACTTCTGAAGAAAGGAGAGACGAGGGTCTTTGAGAACCAATGTCCTATCTGCATGAGTGTAATTTTCAGAGTTGAGAATGGCGCTCTTCTCTGTCCAATATGTGGTTCTAAACTCGATGCTGAATTGAATTTAATCGAGAAGGGGGAGAGGTTCTCAGAGGAGTGGATAGTCGAACACTTCAATAAAGAGCTCATAAGCCTTAAAGAGAAGTTTAAAGAGATAAAGGATGAGTTAAAGGAGGCTGCAAAGATAGTAGAATGAGCAAATGATTATGGACTACTAAAGATTATGGATTGCGTTTTCTGCGAAATAATCGCGGGCAAGAAAGACTGCTTCAAAATATACGAGGATGAGAACGTATTAGCTTTCCTAGACATCAATCCGGTGGTGGAAGGACATACACTCGTAATGCCTAAAAGACACGTAGAAAGGCTAGAAGACCTGAGCGATGAGGAGGCTGTCTTCGTTCTTAGAGCTATTAAGAGGGTTGTTAAACTTTTACTCAAAAAGCTTCAGGCAGACGGGTACAATGTCGTCGTCAACGCTGGCAGAATAGCTGGACAGGAGATCCTACACCTCCATTTCCATGTTTTTCCGAGAAAGAGTGGTGATGGAGGTCTTTTTACACCAAAGGAGATCGATCTAGAAAGGGTTTACAGGAAAATTATGGATTAGAGCGATGTAGAGCGATGAATTCAAGAATTAAAGCATTAGACCAATTCAAAGTAACCTCAGGCCCAAAAGATGTAGATTTCCAACATTGACCCTCTCCAAATATCTTTTCGCAGCGTTATAACATTTTTTAACCTGATCCAGTGGAGTCACTGGCAGATCTCTCAATCTGTAGTCGGGGTGGAAAACCAAAAGGCTGTAGGGGATTTTTCTATCAAAAGAAGCTATAAATGACGCTATTCCCTCAACTTCAGCCTCATCCACATAATACGGAACCATCAGGGTAGTCGCAGAGATTACCTCTGGAGCTGTATCGTAAACGATTGCGAAATTTTCTAAGGTTGGCTTGTTGCTTCTGCCTGTGAGAATGCGATGGAGATTTTCATTCCAAGCTTTCAGGTCGAATTTGATTGTGCCATTGGTTTGAGAGCTTATTTCTGCTGCTTTCCTTACGTATTTTTCTCTGCCACCTCCGTTCCACTCCCAGCATACCATCAGATCCTTTTCTTTAGCAGCTTTCTCACTGAATCGAAGGGCGAATGTGAGCTGCGGCTCCGGAGATCCGCCAAAATGACAGATGCATTTTACGCGATCTTTCATCGCAGCATCAACCATCTCCTCAACCGATACAAGATTTGCTCTCTCAACATTTTTGTGTTGCCAGTTCTGGCAGAAGAGGCAGTCGAAGTTGCATCCATAGTAAAATACCGCCAAATTCGTTCCATGCATCTTGCTTCCCTCACAAAACCATGCGTTGCAACAATTAGTCGGCAAGGGATCTTCGTAATAGGAAAGGAGAGCGTTATTTGGTGAGCAGAGGGAAAATCTCTTTCCATTAGCTATTCCCCTCAACCCACAGAGTCCAGTTGTATTGTCGGAGAATTCGCAAAAGTTCGTACAGAGACAGCACTTTCCTATCACCTCTGCCTCCCTGACCTCTATAACTCTGTGGAG